>CALGZO010000172.1 GCA_937934465.1 uncultured Fimbriimonadales bacterium
GCTACATCTCCACGCGCGCTCTTTCGCCCAACCCGCGAGGCGAAACGAGCAATCACGGCTGAATCGGTCTTCGGGCTTCTGGATCGTCCTACTTACAGCGCCTTCCCAGCGATTGCCAGTGGCGTTTTGCTGCGTTCGTCCCCAGTTACCGCTGCGCGTCAGCGTCGGATTTGCACCGACTTCCCGTGCATTCAGCCGCCGCGAACTCGTTTGCCGAAAGCAGCCTAAATGTTCGCTCTCGGCGAAGAGACTCCTGCAAAATCGGTATGATTCATTCGGTGCGAACCGCTGAGGTTCTTGAGAAAGCGCATCGAGCGTTGGCTGAAGCAGGGATAGCCGACGCGCGGCGCGAGGCGATGTTGTTAGTGTCCGCCTGTCTGCGCGTTGACCGAGCCTACCTATTGGCGCATCCCGAAGCTGCGATAACGCGCACGCAGCAGCGACGCTTGGACTGCTGGCTGCGTCGCCGTGCCGCGCGTGAGCCGTTGCCGTACATCACGCGCCGAGTGTGGTTTTATGGGCTGGAGCTGGCAGTGGGACGCGGCGCGCTCATCCCACGCCCAGAGACCGAGCTGCTGGTGGAGCTATTTTTGGAGTGGGCGTCCGCGCAATCGCACCCCCACACGCCCCGACTGGTAGACGCAGGCACGGGTTCTGGCGCGATTGCGCTGGCGTGCCTCAGCCGCGCGCCGCAGTGGATGGGGGTAGGCATCGACCGTAGCCGTCGCGCATTACACTGGGCGCAACTCAATCAGCGCAAGTTGGGGCTGGACACGCGCTTGCTACTGATTCAAGCAGATTGGCTGAACACCCTACGCCCGCGCTCGGTGGACGCCGTGCTGAGCAACCCGCCGTATGTGTTGCCCGACGAGTGGGACGCCCTCCAGCCTGAGATTACGCGCTACGAGCCGCGCTCGGCGTTGTTGGTTCCCGCGAATGACCCGCTGTCGCCCTACCGACAGATTGCGCAGGGAGCGCGTTTGGCGCTTCGCTCGCCCGGCTTGCTCGCGCTGGAGACCAGCCCGCGTTTGGCGGCGGCGGTTGCAGAGGTTCTGCGCGAGTGCGGCTTTTCCAGCCCCCGCGTTCGCCGCGACTATGGGGGCGCGGAGCGCATCGTGTGGGCAACACAGTAGCCCTCTACCCCACGAACAGCCGCGACTTGCTCAGCTCCATCTGCATCGTCACGAGGCGGTGATAGACGCCCTCGCGCTCCATCAACTCGTCGTGCGAGCCGACCTCCACCACGCGCCCGCGCTCCAGCACTACAATCCTATCGGCGTTGCGCAGGGTAGACAGGCGGTGCGCAATCGCTATCGTGGTGCGGTTCTGCACCAGTCGTTCCAACGCCTCTTGAATCAGCCGCTCGGTCTCGGTGTCGACCGACGCCGTCGCCTCGTCGAGGATTAGGATTTGTGGGTTGCGCAAGATGGCGCGTGCAATCGCAATCCGCTGCCGCTCGCCGCCCGACAGCCGATGCCCCCGCTCGCCCGTCCAAGTATCGTAGCCGTCGGGGAAGCGCATGATGAAATCGTGCGCGTTCGCAGCTTTGGCGGCTTCGATAATCTCCTCCAGCGTGGCGTCGGGACGCGCGTAGGCGATATTTTCGCGAATCGTGCCAGGAAACAGGAAGTTGTCTTGCAGCACCACGCCGATATGCCGACGCAGGTCTTGCATGCGCACCTCGCGCAGGTCGTTGCCGTCCAGCAGGATGCGCCCGCGCGTGGGGTCGTAAAACCGACAGATAAGGTTAATCAGCGTCGTCTTGCCCGAACCCGACGGTCCCACAAGCCCAATCATCTCGCCGGGGCGGATGTGCAAGTTGATGTCGTGCAGCACGGGGTGGTGCTTCTCGTAGCCGAAGGAGACATTCTCCAGCACAATCTCGCCCTTGACTTGCGCAAGGGGTTTCGCGTCGGGCGCGTCGCGTACTTCCGGCTCGGTATCCAGCACCTCGAACACGCGCTCGGCGGCGGTCACCGTGCGCGACGCCCAGTCCATGATGTTCGTGATGATGCTTAGCGGTCCGAACAGCATGCCGATATACGAAAGGAACGCGACGAGCTTGCCGAGCTCGAAGTTGCCCTCCAGCACGCCCCGACCGCCCACATACCAAATCACGAACGAGCTGGACATCACCAAAAACGAGATGAGCGGGAACACGCTGGCGTTGATTTTGCCAGCGACCATGCCCGTCTCGGCGATTTCGAAGTTGCGCTTATCGAAAGTCTGCATCTCGCGCTGCTCTTGGGTGAACGCCTTCACCTCGCGAATGCCCGAAAGCGTGCCGCCCAAGTGCGCAGTGAGGCGCGACCAGCGATGCCAGTGCCGACGCCACACCTTAATCACCTTGAACCACGCATAGCGCGAGAGCCACACGATGAACGGCGCAGGCAGCAACACCAGCAGGCTCAACTTCCAATCCATCAGCACCATCACTGTCGCGATGCCGACAATCATCAACAGATTCAGCGCAATCGTGGGCGCGCTGTTCACGATAAAGTCGTACAGCGCGTCGGTGTCGCGCGTCACGCGACTCATAATCGAGCCTGTCTGTCGCTTGTCGAAATAACTCAGCGAGAGCCACTGCAGGTGCTGATAGAGCTTGGAACGCAGCATGAACGAGATTTCGCTGCCGAGCCACGCATTCAACCGACCGCGAGCGATGTTGATGCCTGTGCCGAAGAGCCGTATGCCGATTAGCCCGCCCAGCAGCCATGCGAACAGGTGCGCGTTCGAGCGCGGCACCAGCACCTCGTCGATGAGTATCTTGGTCAGGTACGGCGGCGTGAGCTCTACCGCCGCCGTGATGATGGCTAAAATGGTGGAGAGCCACATATACTTCCAGTAGGGGCGCACCAGCCCCATCAGTCGCATCAGTACCTGCTTCTGCGAGCGGCACGCAGGGCACGAAACGCAATCTTCGGGGATAGGGCGACCGCACTGCTCACACACGAGCTGCTTGTGTTCGAACGGCGGCGGCTCTTCGTCTTTGAGGATTGCCTCCAGTCGCAATCGCGCCTGTCCGAACAAGTGCGCCAGCGCGCTGCTGTAGCGGATTAGCTCCAGCACGCGACCGTCCTTCAAGCGCGCTTCCAACGCCGACGCGCCCACCAACTGCGTCGTGCGCACCTGCTCAATCTCGTGCAGCGGCACAATCAAGTGGAACGCGACGCGGGGCGCGCTGCCGTTCGTGTGCGCAACGCCGTCCGTATGCGACGCGCCGTTTGTGTACGCGCCGTTGCGACTGTTGTTCTTGCGCAGCCACGGCAAACGCGCGCTGGTGCTGGTCTCGACAGGGGTATGCTCAACGCGCAGGGTTAGCAGGGTGTCGTTCGCCAGAACGAGCCAACTTTCACCGAACCGCCCCTCTGGCGACAAGTCGGACGCTAAGGCAAACTCAATATCCGCGTTGCCAATCCTTTGCTCGACGGCGGCGCGCACGAATTCGGGCAGCCGTCGCTGCGGCGTGTCCATAACGCCAATTGTACCTAAACTGTGCCAAAAGTCAAGGGGCATCGTAATCGCTCAAGGGGGTACGCGCAGCAGGTACAATAGTTTTTGCCATGTACGAGTTGCCCAAGACTTACGACCCGCATCAGGTGGAGGAGAGGCGCTACCAGTGGTGGCTGCAGCGCGGCGATTTCGAGGCGACTGTCGCCGACGATGGGCGACCACGCTACTGCATCACCATCCCGCCCCCCAACATCACTGGCTCGCTGCACATGGGGCACGCGCTCAACAACGCGATCCACGATGTGCTGCTACGCTGGAAACGGATGCTGGGCTACAATGTGCTGTGCGTGCCCGGCACCGACCACGCAGGCATCGCCACGCAGAATGTGGTGGAACGCGAGCTGCGCAAAGAGGGGCTAACCCGCCACGATTTGGGGCGCGAAAAGTTCCTGGAGCGCGTGTGGCAGTGGCGCGAACAGTACGGCAACACGATTCTGTTGCAGTTCCGCAAACTCGGCTGCTCGTATGATTGGCGCTACACACGCTTCACCTTAGACCCCGAATACGCCGACGCCGTGCTGGAAGTGTTCATCCGCTGGTGGCGCGATGGGCATCTGTATATAGGCGAGCGCGTGATTAACTGGTGTCCGCGCTGTCGCACCGCAATCTCAGACATCGAGCTGGAGCAGTCGGACGAGGCAGGCAAGCTCTATCATATCCGCTACCCGTTCGAGGATGGCAGCGGCTATGTGGTGGTCGCTACCACGCGCCCTGAGACGATGTTAGGCGATGTGGCGGTCGCCGTGAACCCCGCCGACGAACGCTACCAGGGGCTAATCGGCAAGCAGCTGCGCCTGCCGCTGGTGGACAAACTCATCCCGCTGATTGCCGACCCCTACCCCGACCCCGAATTCGGCACTGGGGCGGTGAAAGTCACCCCTGCGCACGACCCCAACGACTTCGAAATCGGGCAACGACACAACCTCCCACGCCCCGTGATTCTGAATCTCGACGGAACTATCAATACCGAGCCGCTGAACGCGCCTGACAACCCCTATTTGCAGAAGTATCACGGCTTAGACCGCTACGAGGCGCGGCAGCTGATTGTGCAAGATTTGCAAGAAAACCAGTACTTAGAGCGCATAGAAGACTACACCGTGCCCTTGGCGCGCTGCGAGCGATGCCACACGGTCATCGAGCCGCTGCTGAGCGAGCAGTGGTTCTGCCGCATGCAAAGCATCGCCCAACCCGCTATCGATGTGGTAAAAGACGGCAAAATCCGCTTCCTACCCGAACGCTACGAGGAGATGTACCTACACTGGATGGAGAACATCCGCGATTGGTGCATCTCGCGCCAGCTCTGGTGGGGACATCAAATCCCTGCGTGGTACTGTGTGGACTGTCATCCGCAGAACTTCGACGAGTCGGGACGCCTACTGCGTCGCGAAAACCCGATTGTGCAGAAGAACGCGCCTGAGCAGTGCCCACGCTGCGGCAGCACCCGCCTCGTGCGCGACCCCGATGTGCTGGACACCTGGTTCTCGTCAGCCATCTGGCCCCACACCGTGCTGGGCTGGCCCCGCGACACGGACGAGCTGCGCCTGTTCTACCCGACCGATGTGCTGATTACGGCGCAGGAAATCCTCTACCTCTGGGTGGCGCGGATGGTGATGACAGGGCTGTATTTCAAGGGCGACATCCCGTTCCGCGATGTTTACATCCATGCCACCGTGCTGAACAAAGAGGGCAAGCGGATGTCCAAGTCGCTGGGCACGGGCATCGATCCGCTGGAGCTGATTGAGAAGTACGGCGCGGACGCCCTGCGCTGGTCGCTGCTGCAACAGGCAGGCATGCAGCAATCGATACGATTCTATGAAGACCGCGTGGTGAGCGCGCGAAACTTCGCCAACAAAGTGTGGAACGCCACACGCTTCGTGCTGATGAACTTGGAGGGCGCGGATGTGCCCGCCCTGCGCGCGCGTGGGGCGCAACCTGCCGACGCGCTGGATCGCTGGGTGCTGAGCCGACTGCAACGCACCATTCAAGCAGTGCAGGACGCCCTCACACGCTACTGCTTCGACGACGGCGCAAACGCGCTGTACGAATTCATCTGGAGCGAAGTGTGCGACTGGTACATCGAAGCCGTCAAGCCGCGCCTGCTCGACCCCGACCGCCGCGAGCAGACCCAAGCGATGCTGGTCTATCTGTTCGACCAGCTGCTACGCCTGCTACACCCCTATATGCCCCACATCACAGAAGAACTCTGGCAGGCGATTGGCGCCAGCGAGCAGGAGCCTGCCCTGTGCAAAGCGCAGTTCCCCGTCGCGAACCCTGAACTCATCGACGAGGGTGCCGAGGCGGAAATCGCGCAGGTGTTCGAAGTAATCCGCGCGATTCGCAACCTGCGTGCGGAGGTGAAAATCACGCCC
>CALGZO010000173.1 GCA_937934465.1 uncultured Fimbriimonadales bacterium
AGGGTCCGGCTTACGGCGTCGCGCTGCTGGCAGGCGTGGGTACAGGCGTGTGGCAAACCGTGCCCGATGCCTGCGCACACACCGTGCAACTCGCCTCCGAAACCGAACCCGACCCCCAACAAAGCGAAATCTATCAGGCGGCTTACCAGCGTTATCGCCGACTCTATCCCGCGCTGAGCGAGTTCTGGCGCGGCGGCAAGGAGCAAGGCACACTTCAGGCAGGTGATTGGGATGCAGGATAACGAAAGCACTGTGGCGTATAAACCAAAACTGCCTTCGCCAAACGCCTTTGACTATTACTACTCACTGGGTTCACAACTGCACGACATGCCGTATGAGTCGAGCGGTCTGCCCTTATTGCCTCGCGAAGTGCAGTGGCTGAGGCGCAACCAGTCGGTGTTCCGAACGCTTGCTCAAGCGCAAAACAAACCTTATATACTCCCAGAGCCGTTTATTGAAGCGATGGAGTTCCCATACTTTGCTATGTTTCGCCAGTTGGCTCGCGCTGTGAGCTTGCAAGTACGCTGGCATGTGAGTGAGAACGACGGCGCGGATGCCGTGCGCGACTGGCGCAGTGGATTCAAACTGGCGCGCGACCTCTACGGCGATACCATGCTGGGCGTATTGGTAGCAGTGGCATGTGAAGCTGTGGTGAATATTGCGATTGCCCCGCATGTACCCCAGTACCTCTCGGCGCGGGAGGCGCGTGAACTGGCGCGGACGCTACAAGCCGCCGAGACAGAACCCGATCGCTTGATGACTATCGTGGAGGGCGAGCTGCGCTTTGCCCTGAAAGAACTCCGACGCCTACTTGCCGATGACTCTCGCCAAGCGCGTGAGAACTTGCGCGAGTTTCACAAAATTGAGACCGAGCCGCTGGAGAACGGTCTCTCGCCTGACTCGGATGAACTGCAAACGGCACGACGACAGTGGCAAGCGGTGGAGAATCGCCTCGCACACTACATCCAGAACCCTGCCGCATATCAGCGTCTGCGTCGCGACGCGGAGCAGCAGTTGCAACGCCACGCCACGCGCGCATTCGAGGCGTTCGCGCTGGTTGGGGGGCGTTTCCAACCTCGCGAAGCGCCGTCCCCGAACACAGGCGACCCCGTGTTAGACTACTTGGTGGAGCATCTCAACCCGCTCGCGATGGCGTACCCAACCGCGCTGCGTTATTGGGAAACCCGCACGCGCCGCCGACTACTTGCCCTGCACTGCCAACTGCGCGAACACTACCTGCGTGAGCGACGCTATCCTGACACACTGAAACTATTGCCTCTGGGCGACTGGGCAGTTGACCCCTTCAGTGGCGAGCTCCCCATCTACCGACATCAGGGCGATAGCTATACGCTTTACAGTGTGGGGGTCACTGGAAAAGACCTCGGCGGCTACCGCCGAAAACCCAGCGACCCGCCTGATACCCCAGAGAACCTATTCGTTATTCCGGGGGTCAGGGGTAGCCTCTGATCGGTTCGGCAGATATGCCTGCAGCGACTGCTGGAACGCCTCCAGCGTCGCTGCATGGAAGGCGTGGTCGTACAAGCGTCGGAGCGCCTCGATATCCTCAATCTTCTGAAGCGCATCCAACACCTCCGTCGACACATCACCGAACTTG
The DNA here is from genome assembly GCA_937934465.1 of uncultured Fimbriimonadales bacterium. Classification (GTDB taxonomy): domain Bacteria; phylum Armatimonadota; class Fimbriimonadia; order Fimbriimonadales; family GBS-DC; genus GBS-DC. Next base: position 1,616 of record CALGZO010000173.1, read on the forward strand.
ATTCGTAGCACTTGCTCTAAGCCCTGCTGCAAGCCTTGCTCCAAGCCCTGCTGCAAACCCTGCTGCAAACCCTGCTGCAAACCCTGCTGCAAGCCCTGCTGCAAGCCCTGCTGCAAACCCTGCTGCAAACCCTGCTGCAAGCCTCGCTCCAAGCCCTGCTGCAAGCCCTGCTGCAAGCCTTGTTCTAAGCCCTGTACCAAGCCGTCGCGTAAGCCAATCCGCTCCGCCGCCGAGATGAACGGTCTGCCTTGCTCACGCTTGTACGCCTCCAGCGACTCTTCATAAAGTCGCTCAAAAGATTCCGGTAGTTGCATAATCCCCTCCAAAAGTTCGTCGAATCGTGCCAGCTGCTCATCATTATACCCGCGTTCACGCGCGAGAATCGCCAACTGTTTGCGCACCTCAAACCGCATCTGCATATCGTTGGCGGTCTCACGCGCCCTCAGGAACGCTAAGATGAGCAGCGAGGCAGGGTTGTTGCTCTGCTCTAACGCCTTCGGGTCAAAGTCGGTCAACTTGACTGTGCGAAACTCGAACTCCAAGCGTGTGCCGCCCAACTCGTATCTGAAGCGGTCGGGGCGCCAGCGCGGGTTAGAGTCGGCAAGCACAGCGATGCTTACAATCGGCAGACCGTACTCCACATACAGTCGGGCGAAATAGCGGAACATGCGCTCAGGAAAGATTTTCTGCAGCCGCGCTTGCACCTCGATATGTATCAGTAATATCTGCACCTCGCCTGACTTGAGATACACCTTGAATAGGCAATCCACATACAGTCGACGCCCGCGTCCACGCAAGCGCGGCGGCAGTAACTCCTTGTCCAACAGCTGCACGCCGCGTTCCCAGTCGATGAGCGCCCACAGCTCTGGCGCTACCAACAGCAGGAACTCCTGCAGAAAACGGCTCAAGAACAGCTTCCACCATGCGTCAAAGTCGTCTCGCATGCGATGCCCTCCCTAAACTGTCGTTCATCTTACCTGATCGGTAGCCCTCTAAGTCCAACGCGACATACAGATAGCCGAGCGATTTCATGTGCGCTACAATTGCAGGAGCGTGCTGCAAGACGCGCTCGAAGTCGGTCGGCTCCACCTCGATGCGTAGGATGGTATCGTGATGACGCACGCGCACCTGACGGAAACCCAATTCACGCAGGAACCGCTCAGCGCGGTCTACTTTTTGCAAGAGCTCGCGTGAGATGACCGTACCGTAGGGGAAGCGGCTCGACAAGCACGCGAAGGAAGGCTTATCCCAAACGGGCAGCCCCAAGTGTTTCGCCAGCGCGCGAATGTCAGACTTGGTGAACTCTGCCTCCAGCAGCGGCGAGCGTACGCCGCGCTCCTGCGCCGCGCGCATGCCCGGACGATAGTCGCCCGTGTCGTCGGCGTGCGAGCCGTCGGCGATGTATGGAATGCCCTCCTCATCGGCGACTTGGCGTAGCACGCTGAACAGCTCCGTCTTACAGTGATAACATCGGTCAGGGCGGTTCACTTGGAACAGAGGGTTCTGCAGCTCGTGGGTGGGCGCAATCCGCACGCGCACGCCTATCTGTCGGGCGAGCGTCAGCGCCTCTTCAATCTCGCCCTCAGGGAACGCTTCCGACTGACCAATCACTGCCAAGCACCGCTCGCCCAGCACATCGTAGGCAACCTTGGTCAGCAGCGTGCTGTCCACGCCGCCCGACAAGCCAATCACTACCGCGCCCATCTCGCGCAGGATGGCTTGTAGCCGTTCGTACTTGTGTTGCAACTCAGGCGTCATAGCGTGAAATCCCCCATCTGCGTCGTCTCCACACGCACCAAACGCCAATCCTCGTAATCAATAATGAACCACTTGCGTTGGCGCACCTTGCGAAACTCGAACTCCACCACGCCGAAATCCTGAGAGTTTAGCCCGTTAGAGGCTTGGGCGTCGCGCCAAGTGATGCGCACAGGCGTTTTGACAATCGCGCGACCGCCGAAAATCTCAATCTGGAGTTCGCCCAGCTGAGCGCGTGGGTTCTCGGCGTTCTTGAAGAGTTGCAGCAGTTGGTAGCGCAGGCGTTGCTTGTCCATCCCACCCCAGCTGAAGTCGTCGCTGAGCAGGTTGAGCATCCCATCGATATCCTCGCTTTCGAACGCTTGTTTGCCCTCTGCAAACATCTGTTGAATGCGTGTGCGCGGCTCCACTTCCTGAGGCGTTGCCAGCGAGATGAGCAACCGCACGCCGACAAGCAGCGCGACCGCTATTCCCAGCCCGATTGCCACTTTGGTTCGGTTCATATTCACCATCCCAGCGGATGCCACACGGTTTTGAACTCCACGAACGGCTCAATCCACTCCAGTCCTTGCGCTTTGTCGGTGAGCCACTCGTTGTGGTTGAGGTTCGGGCTATGATGCAGGCGCGTGATGCTCTCGGCGGCGGCTTGCTCGTGAGCGACGCGCTCTGGTTCGGGCGCGCCGCATAGGTTCAGCGCGTCTACCTCCACATGTCGCGCCAAGTGGGGCGTCAGCTCGGCGAGGCGTCCGCTCAGCAAGTTCACCACCCCTGCTGGCAGGTCGGCGGTCGCCAACACTTCGGCGAACGCCAAGCCCACTGTCGGCACAGCCTCTGGCAGCAGCGCGACGACGGCGTTGCCGCTGACCAGTGGGGGCGCGAGCAGGCTCGTGAGGGAGGCTAACGGCGCATCCGCAGGACACACAACGCCCACCACGCCAACAGGCTCTGGAACCGTGAAGTTGTGCATCGGCATCGCCACGGGGTTCACCGACGAGAGCAGCGCGGCGTATTTGTCGCTCCAGCCTGCGTAGTATACCCAGCGGTCGACGCTGGCGTCAATCTCGGCGTCGGCGTCCTGCACCGAGACGCCCCGCACAGCTTGCAGTTCCTCGCGCAGGGCGGCGCGGCGCGTCTCCAGCATCTCCGCTATGCGATACAGAATCTGCCCGCGATTATACGCCGTGCGCGTCGCCCAGCCCGGTTGCGCCTTGCAGGCGGCTTGAACGGCGTCGCGGAGGTCTTTGCGAGAGGCTAACGGCACATTCGCCCAGAAGCGACCCTGTGCGTCGCGCACTTCGTAGGAACGCCCCGACTCGGAGCGCACGAACGCGCCGTTCAGCCATAACTTGTAGGTCTTCAAAACTCTGGCGCGGCTCATCAAATTAGGACTTTCGCCCTATGCCAGCGTCTTCCTGCCTCAAGGTATACTTTTAGTGATGGAAACATTTGCGGGGCAAGTCGCGTTGATTACGGGCGGCGGGCGCGGCATCGGCGCGGAAACGGCGCGATTGCTCGCCCAACACGGCGCAACTGTCGCACTCATCGCACGCACACAGGCGCAACTGGAAGCGACAGCGCGTCAAATCCATGAGTCAGGCGGCAAGGCGCACTGGTTCGTCGCCGATGTATCCGACGAGGGCGCACTGCGCGAAGCCGTGCAAGGCGCGCTCAGCATCACGGGCAGTATCGATATCTTGGTGAACAACGCGGGCTTCATCCAATCGGTGGGCGCGATAGAGAGCAGCGACCCGTCCGAGTGGCTGCGCACTTTCGAGGGCAACTTGAAAGGTCTGTACCTAACCACGCGCTTGGTGTTGCCCAGTATGTTGGAGCAAGGGCGTGGGCAGATACTGAATGTGCTATCGATTGCGGGCGCGCGGGCGTTTGAGGGGCTGAGCGCGTACAGCTGCGCCAAAGCCGCGGGGCTGATGTTCACGCGAATCTTGGCGAAGGAGGTGCGTCGGCGCGGCGTGCGCGTGATGGCGATACTGCCCGGCGCGGTGGACACCGCCATCTGGGGCGACGGCGCGGGCGTACCCGACCGCAGCCGCATGATGCGCCCCGAATCGGTCGCGCGTGTAATCGCACAAATGCTCGCCGCGCCGCCAGACACCGCCATCGATGAACTGACAGTGTTGCCTACGGACGGGATTCTATAGCAAGAGCGACCTGAGGATGTTCGAAAAATCGGGTGTATGCGTTTTTTTAGCCCTCACCCCCAGCCCCCTCTCCCTCTGGGAGATGGGGCTTTGCGCGTGCGCACTACACCGTCGCCGTCCCCGCCTACAACCCGTGCTTGGTCAGGAATGTCCAAGCCATCTCTCGTAGCGTCGCCGTCCCCGCCCACAACCCGTGCTTGGACAGGAATGTCCAAGCCACCTCTCGTAGCGTCGGCGACCCTGCCGGCGAAACGCTCCTAAAGGAACCTGCTCCTGAGACAGGAAACTTCACATAACGGTTAAATAATACTCCTGTGACAACACCAGTCAGGGAGGCAATCATGGACAGACAAGTGATAGTTGCACGGACTTACACTAAGGCAGCCAATCGTCTGAGACCCTGCAGGAAACAGATTGACGAGAAGCTGCATCTATTTAGTCAAAATCCGCACCACAGCTCGCTCAAACTGCACCAGCTTGATCGGGTTGAATCCGGCGAATGGTGGAGCTACTATGTGAATATGGATGTTCGCACTATCCTTTCAGACCAGAAAGACTGCTGGGTTGTGTGTTATGTGGGGCATCACGACGATGCTTACCAGTGGGCGAGGCGCAAACGATTTAGCGTAGACCTGCTACAAGGTAGCTACTCGTTGGCGCCGCCCGCGTCGGAAGTTGTTTTGGAAAAGCCAATCGCCGAAGCGTCGCCCGAGAACGCCCCCCGTCGCCCGCTAAGCGGCTACACGGTTAAGGATTTGATTCGCTTAGGCATCCCCCAGCAGAATGAGGACTGGGCGCAGCGGTTCATCAACGCCACTGAGGACGAACTGCGATATCTCCTATCGAGAGCCCTCGATGAAGACTGGTTCTCACAGGATGTGACGGAGCGGCTCTGGAATTTAGCCTTTGGAGGCGCACGATACCAAGAGCTATTGCCCCCACAGGTGTCTCTTTTGATGACTTCGGAGCTGCTTCGGCGTTATCCGCGTAATTTTTGGGCGCCCGAAAGTGAAGCGGAGATAGAACGCGCCATACGGAGCAACTGGCAGGAGTGGATTATCTTCCTGCACCCTGCGCAGAAGGCGGCAGTGGAGCGCGATATGCAGGGCGCCATTCGCATCAGAGGCGGCGCAGGAACAGGCAAAACCGTCGTAGCAGCGCATCGCACCGCGTGGTTAGCCACCCGCTACCCCGACGAGCAGGTCTTGCTGACCACTTTCACACGAGTACTGGCTGAGAACCTACGAAGGCGAGTTGAACAGATAATCGGTTCACTGGAAGGTACTATGATTACGGTCGCTACTCTGCATTCCGTTGCCTACAGCATGTTTAAACGCCATCTGCAGCGCAACGAGGCTGTGGTGGACGATTTCAACCCTCTACTGAGAGAAGCGATGCAGCGCGTAAGTTCCGAGTACGACCTTGCTTTCATGCGCGCTGAATGGGAAACGATTATCGAACCGTGGAATGTGCGCACTTTAGAGAAATACCGGACTATAGAGCGCATCGGACGCAGAACGCAGCTCCAGATTGCTCAGCGTGAGAAGCTTTGGCCCGTGTTCGAGCAGATGTGGCAGCTGCTTGCAGAACATGGTCAGATTACTTACGGGGGCATCTGTTACGCTGTTGCTGAGTATCTTCAAAACCACCCCGAAGCACGCTACCGCTGCGTAGTTGTCGACGAGGCGCAGGACTTCGGACCAGCGGAGTTGACCCTCATCCGAGCGTTAGCGCCGCCCGATGAGGAGAATTCGCTATTCCTCTGCGCCGATTTCCGCCAGCGCATCTATCGCCCGGCAGTCCCTTGGATTCGGTTCGGCATCGATACACGCGGGCGCAGCTACACCCTGCGCGTGAACTATCGCACCACAGCCCAGATACAGCATTTCGCTGAAAGCGTGCTGCCGTCACAGATTGAGGATGGAGAGGAGAACAAGGCGGTTGCCCCCACGGATCGTCCATTCGCCCTACTGCACGGCATCGAACCCGAAATAAAAGCTTATGATAACATTCGTGCCGAAATGAGCGGGCTGAAGCAGTGGATCTACCACTGCCTCAACGAGAACATACAACCCGGCGAAATCGCCATATTCGCGCGCACCAAGCAAGTCCGCGACGAGGTCAGGAAACTCCTCCAAGAAGTCGAGCGAGAGCGCGGAATCTACGCCCTTGAGTTGAGCCGTGACATGCAACCTATTGCCGATAAATTGAACTACGGTACAGCGCATAATGCCAAAGGGTTGGAATTTCGCGCGGTAGCAGTCGTTGGAGTTTCTTCCAGCAACTTTCCCTGCTACGCCGTCGTCAAGGATGTCGCCGACCCCGCCGAGAGATCGCTGAAGGAAGCTGAGGAGCGTCAATTACTCTACACAGTCTGCACGCGAGCGCGTGAGCGGCTCTACATTAGCTACGCGCCCGCAGCGTCGCCCAGTCCGTTTCTCAAACGCTGACCTGTCAAATGAGCGACGCCGAGCGCGTACTGTGGTATGGCAGCGGGTACAATCTTAGCCACTGGAGGCGACTACCGATGAAGATGCCTAAAATCCCCGGCGGCGGTTCGATGCGCCAGATGATGGAACAGGCGCAACGCATGATGGAACAAGCGCAACGCTTCGAGGAGGAGATGGACAACCTGCAGGTGCAAGCCACAGCAGGCGGCGGCGTGGTGAAAGCGACTGTGAACGGCAAGGGCGTGCTGATGAGCCTTGAAATCGCGCCCGAAGCCATCGACCCCGACGATGCCGAGATGTTGCAAGACCTGATTGTGAGCGCGGTGCGCGAGGCGCAGACGCAAGCCGAGAACATCCGCGCCGAGCGCATGGGGCAGCTCACAGGCGGGCTGGGCTTGGACAAACTCGGACTGCCGTTTTAGCCGATGCTGTTCCCGCCTGCCCTGCGCCAGCTGATGCAACAGTTGGAGCGATTGCCCGGCGTCGGCGCACGCTCCGCCCAGCGGCTCGCCCTGTACCTCATCCGCCGCCCTGAGGAGGAAGTGGCGCGCCTGGCGGAGAGCCTCGTGCAAGCGCGCGAGCGTACTCGCCTGTGCCAGCGGTGCTTCTTCCTCAGCGAGTCGGAGCTGTGTGAACTGTGTCGCGACCCATCGCGCGAGACGGACACCCTCTGCGTCGTCGCTGACCCGCGCGATGTGGTCGCGCTCGAACGCCTGGAACAGTATCGCGGGCTCTACCATGTGCTGCACGGGCTTATCTCCCCTGCTGAGGGGGTGCAGCCCGAAGATTTGAAACTGCGCGAACTGGTGGAGCGTATCCGCACAGAGCAACCGCGCGAGGTGATTTTAGCCACGCCCGCGAATGTGGAAGGCGACGCGACCGCGCTCTACATCGCACGACTACTCAAACCGATGGGCGTGCGCGTGACGCGAATCGCCTACGGGATGCCTGTCGGCGGCGAACTGGACTATGCCGACGCCGCCACCCTCGGCTACGCGCTCAGCGGACGGCAGGAGCTCTGAGATGCCTATCCCTGAAATCGTCGCACGGCTCGAATCGCGCTACGGCGTCCCCGAATGGAACCCGCGCAACAACCCGCTGGAGGAGCTCATCCACTGCATCTTGTCGCAGCACACCTCCGACGCGAACTCGTTTCGGGCGTATCGGCTGCTGCGCGAGCGATACCCGACTTGGCAAGCAGTGGTGGACGCCCCCACCGATGAACTGGCAGAGACGATACGCTCCGGGGGCTTGGCGAACCAGAAAGCGCCGCGCATCCAAGCCGTGCTGAGAGCCATCCACCAAGCGCACGGCGACTATACTCTGGACTGGCTGCACACGCTGCCCACCCCCGACGCCAAACAGTTCCTGCTGAGCTTGCCCGGAATCGGTCCCAAGTGCGCGGCGATTGTGCTGTGCTTTGCGATGGGGCGTCCCGTAATCCCTGTAGATACGCATGTGTTTCGCGTCTCGTGGCGGCTGGGTCTCATCCCCAAATCTATCGGCGAGGCGAAAGCGCACGACGCCTTGGAAGCGATTGTGCCCGAACCGCTGGTCTACCGATTTCATGTGGCGCTGATTCGGCATGGGCGCGCCGTGTGCAAAGCGCAGAACCCGCGCTGCGAGGCGTGCTGCCTGCAAGATCTCTGTGCGTTTTACAGCCAACCAACGCAGGCAAAACACGCTTGAGGTACACTTGATGCCGAAACGCTTGCCGCGCTGACGAGTCTAATCGCAGTGGGCAGGGACGCGAGAGTGCGATGGATGGACGAGTCAATCGAGTTTGAAGCGCTCGTGGCGACCTACGAGCGACGCATCTACAACCTGCTGTTGCGGATGGTGAACGACCCTGAAGACGCCGCCGACCTAACGCAGGAGACCTTCTATCGCGCCTATCGCGCCTTCAGCCGTTTTCGGGGCGACTCGCAGCCCTACACTTGGCTGTACCGAATCGCGGTCAACTTGGCAAACGACCACCTGGAAAAACGCGCCCGTATCCGTAAGCGCGAGGTGGAGCTGAACGCGCTGGAGTTCACCGAAGACGGCGAACCCACTGGCTGGGACCCGCCCGACAGTGGTCCCTCGCCTGAAGAACATGTGCTGCAGCAGGAGCTCATCCAGAAGGTGCGGGGGCTAATCCAGCAGATGCCGCCCGACTACAAGGAGATTATCCTGCTGCGCGAGTACGAAGAGATGTCTTACGAAGAGATGGCGGAGGTGCTGGGCGTCACTTTGGAAGCGGTGCGTAGCCGATTGGCGCGCGCCCGCGCGTGGTTGCGCCAACGCCTCGCGCCCTACATGCAGGAGGAAGAACGCTGATGTTCCCAACAATCCACAACCGCTACACGATGGCAACCGTTCTGATGCTGCTCACAACTGCGCTGCTCTACGGGGCGCAGGAGCGACGCGTCGAGAGCGTCACGGTTCGGGGACTGCGCAATCTCTCGGAGACCGCCGTGATTGCCGCGTTGCGCCTTAAGCCCGGCGAGCCGTTCAGCGAAGTGAACCTGGAAGCCGACCGACGCGCCATCGACGGCATGGGACTGTTCAGCGCCGTGCGACCCAGCGTGGAGCAGACCGAGACTGGCGTGCGTATCACCTTCGATGTCGTAGAAAACCCACTTGTCCGCGAGGTGCGCTTCACGGGCAACACCGTGCTTACCAGTGAGCAGCTGCTCGAGGTCATCCGCAATAAGCCGGGCTTCGTATTCAATACGAACTTAGCCGAGCCAGACATCCGCGCCATCCGCGACGCCTACCAGCGCGCGGGCTATGTCGTGCTACCTGAAGGCTACATACCCCCCGACTACGAGACAGGCGTGCTAACTATCGCCCTGTCGGAGCTGCGCGTGGGACAAATCAAGGTGGAAGGCAACACCAAAACCCGAACTGGCGTCATCCTGCGCGAGCTGCGCACCAAGCCGAACGACCTGTTCAACATCACGCGCTGGCAACGCGACATCAATCGCCTCTACAACACAGGCTACTTCGACCAAATCACGCCCGAAGAGGAGCCTGCCGCGCCCGGCGTAATCGATATCACCCTCAAAGTCAAAGAGCGTCCGACGGGGCGGCTGAATGTGGGGTTCGCCATCGACTCGCGTCGACGGCTGATTGGACTCGCGGAAATCTACGAGACCAACTTTCAGGGCAGCGGACGCACAGTGGGCGTCAACTTCCAAAGCACAGGCGGACGCAACGGCAACAGCATCGAGCTGCTATTCACGGAGCCGTATCTGGATCGGCATCGCACCTCGCTGTCGGTCTCGCTGTATAACAAGCTGGTGTATCGGTTCACCTCCAACTTCTTCGGCGGCTCGATAGACCCGAACTTGGAGCAACGCTACGATGAGCGTCGGCGCGGCGTGACGGTAGGGGTGTCTCGCCCCCTCAGTGACTTCCTTTCCGCCTCCATCGGGCTGCGCGCGGAAGATGTGAACACCAACCGCGTGGCGACCACCGAGGGCAGCGGATTTATCCGTCAAGACGGCTCGCTTACCAGCCTCACCCTGCGCGGCGTCTATAGCAACCGCGACTTCGACTTAGACCCCGCGCAAGGGCAGTACCTGGCGCTCACACTGGAGCCGGGCATTTCCAACATCCGCGCAGCGGAGCAGGCGTTCCTCGACTCGGGCGTGGTGAAGCTCGGACGCTCCAACTTCCTGCGCGGCTCCATCGACTACCGTATCTACTTCAGCCCGCAAGGGCGACGCACGCAGCCCGACGATAAACGGCAGGTGTTCGCCTTCCGCGCCTACTATGGCACGGTCTCTGGCAGCGTGCCGTTCTTCGAACAGTTCTTCATCGGCGGCGCGGAGACCCTGCGCGGCTACCCCGAAGACCGATTCTGGGGTAAAAACGCGCTCCTGCTCAGCTTCGAGTACCGTCAGCCCATCGAGAAGGCGTTCACAGCGGTCTTCTTCGTCGATGTCGGACACGCTTGGGGCGGCTACCCCAGCGTGAACGAGTTCAGCCAAAGCAGCAATCTGAACTTGCAAGTCGGATACGGCTTGGGAGTTCGCGTGCGCACGCCGCTCGGACCGCTACGCATCGACTACGGCATCGGGCGTGAAGGCGGACGCACGCACTTCAGCGTGGGACAGGTCTTCTAAGGTACACTTCCTACGCTTGCAAAACCCACAACATGGAGGTTAAGATGAAAACATTACTAACGATGGCGCTAACGCTGGGATGCTTCCTTGCCGCACACGCACAAGCGTTCGGCGTGGTCGATTACGAGCGCGTGATTAACGAATCGACCTTCGTTAAGAACAGCCTTGAACAGCTGCAAGCGTTGGAAGCGCGCTATCGAGGCGTCCTGCAAGCCTTACAAGAGAACATCATTCTCACGGACGAGGAGCGTCAAGAGCTTACGAACCTACTGTTAGCTGACACTCTGAACGACGCACAGCGTCAGCGCGTGCAGCAGCTTGCTCAAACTTCGCGCCAGCGCGCGGACGAACTGCAGCAGCTGCGCCAGAAGCCACAACCTTCCGAGACCGAGAAGGCTGCACTGGAGCGGTTCACTCAGATGGAAGCGCGCGGGCGAGAAGCAATCCAAACTTTGGCGCAACAACTCACCCAGCAGCTCGAACAACGACTGCAACAAAGCCGCGAGCAAGTGCGCAACGCCGTGCGCGAAACCATCGCCCAAGTCGCTAAAGAGAAGCGACTCACGCTGGTCTTTAGCACAGAGGCGGTGCTGTATGCCGAGACAGACATCACTAACGATGTCATCCAGAAGCTGAACGAGCGGAAGTGAGCCGTTCGGCGCGCCGCGCTCGTGGCTGGGACATTTCTGCTCAGCGCGCACGCTTCTGAGGCACGGACAAGAATGTCCGTGCTATAGGGTGGCTGGGACATTCTTGTCCCAGCACGCACGCTTTTGAGGCACGGACAGGAATGTCCGTGCTACAGTGGCTGGGGCACTCTTGTCGCAGCACGCACGCTTCTAAAGCACGGACAGGAATGTCCGTGCTACAGTGGCTGGGACACTCTTGTCCCAGCGCGCACGCTTGTATGGCACGGACAAGAATGTCCGTGCTACAGTGGCTGTGACATTCTTGTCCCAGCACACACGCTTCTAAGCACGGACAAGAATGTCCGTGCTACAGTGGCTGGGACATTTTTGTCCCAGCGTTTGGCAGGCGGGTATACTCTTCCGCGCCACGAGCGTCTAAACTTTCAGGAGTAGATAGG
>CALGZO010000174.1 GCA_937934465.1 uncultured Fimbriimonadales bacterium
GGTACACTCTTATAAGTGAAGGAGTTCGGTTGTGGCACAGGCGAACGCGGGAAGCGAGTTGTTGCAGGCGGCGTTGACGGTGGAGGCGGTAGTGCGCGCGGCGCGGGTGTACGCGGCGGAGCAGGTGAGTTGGCTTGCGCCCGCGCTGTTTACCGCGCCAATACGGCTGTGCGAGCAGTTGCCTTCCCCCGCCGCAATTGATCGCTATGGCAGGGTGTATGTGAACCCGCGCTGGATTGAACGGTTGCAGGCGCGCGCCGAGACGCCGAAGCAGCTGCTGGCGCAGGTGGGGTTTCTCCTGACGCACGAGGTGTGGCACTGGCTGCGAGCGCACTCTGAGCGCGCGGAGGCGATAAACGCGCAGCCGCAAGTGTGGAACCTCGCTGCCGATATGGAGATTAACGACTATGTACCTGAAGGGCTGGCGCTGCCCGACTTCGGCGCGGAGTATCCCGCTACGCTGCCGAGCCAGTTCAACCTACCCGACGGGCACTTGGCGGAGTGGTACTATCGGCGTCTGCTGGAGCAGCAGCAGAGCCAAGCGCAGGCAGGTGGGGGTGGTCAGAGCCAAGCGCAGTCAGGCGGTGGTCAGAGCCAAGCGTCATCAGGCGGCGGGGGTCAGAACCAAGCGCAGGCAGGCGGCGGGAGGCAGAACCAAGCGCCATCAGGCGGTGGTCAGAGCCAAGCGCCATCAGGCGGTGGGGGTCAGGGTCAGAACCAAGCGCCATCAGGCGGCGGGGGTCAGAGCCAAGCGCAGGCAGGCGGCAGCGGGGGCGGGATGAATGGTTCGGCGGGGCTGTGGGACGAGGGCAGCGGCGTGCACGGACAAGCACGACCGTGGGAGATTAGCCCCAACGCCCCCGACACACCCGCACTGAACGATTTCGATCGCCAATCCCTGCGCGAGGAGGTCGCCCACCGCATCCTGCAGCACCAAAAAGATCGGGGAACGATGCCCGCGGGCTGGGTGCGCTGGGCGGAGGAGGTGCTGCGCCCCCGAGTGGACTGGCGTAAGCAGTTGCAGCGCATCGTGCGCGGCGCGATTAGCGAGGGGTTCGGGCAGCGACTGGACTATAGTTATCGTCGTCCGCACCGCCGCGCTGCCTACTACGCGCCGCTCATCCTGCCCGCCCTGCAAGGCGAGCGACGCCCCTTCGTGGCGGTCGTGGTGGACACCTCTGGCTCCATCAGCGACACGGAGCTCTCGCAAGCGTTGGTGGAGGTGCGCGCCGTGCTGGAGCAGTTGCACACGCGCGTGGTGGTCATCCCGTGCGACGCCGTGCCCTACGAGGCAATCAAGGTCTTCACACGCAAGGATTGGGAGCAGGCGCGCGGGCGGATGCGCGGCGGTGGGGGGACAGATATGCCTGTGGGCATCCGCGCGGCGCAGTCGCTCACGCCGCCGCCCGATGTGATTATCGTGCTGACGGATGGGCACACGCCGTTCCCCGCGCCGCCGTCCAAGCAGGAAGCCCCAGTGATTTGGGGCATCTGGCGCTACGGAAACAACGAGCCGCCCAAGCCGCCTTGCCCACCTTGGCGCGCACGCGATATCGTGGAAATCCCCATCCCTCGGCGCGTGTCGTAGGGGGCGTGCATCTGCAGGTACACTTTGGCTATGCTCCAAGCGTGGCTGGCGGCGGCGCGAACGCTCACTCTACGCGACGCGCCGATTCCTGAACCCGACGCGGGCGAGGTGGTCGTGCGCGTGCGCCTCGCGCTCACCTGCGGCACCGATTTGAAGACCTATCGGCGCGGGCACGCCAAGCTGCCGTTCGGACTGTTCGGACACGAGGGCGCGGGCGAGGTGGTCGCGCTCGGCGCAGGCGTAGAACATCTGCAGGTCGGACAGCGCGTGACTTGGCTGCCCACCGCGCCGTGCGAGGCGTGCTTCGCCTGTCGGCGCGGGCGGTTCAACCTGTGTCGCAACCTGTTCGAGAGCGTCGTGCTGGGCAGCTACGCCGAGTATCTGAAAATCAACGCGCGGGTGGCGCGCGTGCATGTGTTCCCGCTGGAGGGGCTGAGCGACCTGCGCGGGGCGTTCGTGGAGCCGCTGGCGTGCGTGCTGCACGCTTGGCGACTGCTGGAGCCGCTGCCGGGCAAGATTGTGGCGATTCTGGGCGCGGGCGCGATGGCGTATCTGCACCTGATGGAGGCGAAGGCGCGCGGATGCCACGCGATTGTCGTCGCGCGACGCCCCGAACGGCTGGAGTTAGCGCGCGCGCTCGGCGCAGACGAGACGCTGGAGTTTGACCAGCTCCACACCCTGCGCGAGCGCACCGACGGCGGCGCGGACATCGTGATTGAAGCCACAGGCGCGAAAACAGTCTGGGAACTCGCGCCCGAACTCGCCGCGCCCGGCGGCAAAGTGCTGCTCTACAGCGGGCTGGCGAAGGGCGAGACCGTGCAGGTGCTCGCCGAACGCTGGCACTACGACGAGCTGACCCTCTTGGGCAGCTTCCACTTCACCACACAGGACGCCCTGAACGCCCTGCAACGCCTCCAGCAGCACGAGTTCGCCGTCGAACGCCTAATCACCGACACGCGCCCCCTGAGCGAACTCGTGCAGGTGTTCGAAGCGTTAGACCGCGGCGAGGGAATCAAGTACGCGATAACGCCTTAGTAGCGCACGCCAACCCATCCTCTTCTCCTCTTGGCATTCGAATGCAAAGTGTGCAATAATTGGGTTGGAGATGTGCGTGCGCTGTACGCACTAACTCTGTGAAGGAGGCAAGAGTGATGCGACACACAACTACGCAGTGGGGTGTTCGTTTGGCGCTCGCGCTAAGCATCGGGCTTAGCTTCGTGAACTCGTTGAACGCGCAGAGCCTGACCTGGCTGGGCACGCTCGGAAGCGATCAGAGCGTAGCGTATGGCGTCTCTGCCGACGGCTCTGTGGTGGTTGGAATGGCATTAGACGACAGCGGTTGGCCTCGCGCCTTTCGCTGGATGGCGTCAAGTAATCAAATGCAAAACCTCGGCACGCTCGGAGGTTATGATAGCGCGGCGCTTGGCGTTTCCGCCGACGGCTCTGTGGTGGTCGGAATATCAGACAACGCCAGCTATCAGCGGCGTGCCTTCCGCTGGACGGTATCAGATTATCAAATGCGAGACCTCGGCACGCTCGGAGGCATTTATAGCTATGCGAAAGGCGTTTCTGACAACGGCGCCGTGGTGGTCGGATTGTCAGAAAACGCCAACAGTAAGTTTCGCGCCTTTCGTTGGACGGAGTCAGATAATCAAATGCAAGACCTCGGCACGCTCGGAGGCGATGATAGCGCGGCGCTTGGCGTTTCCGCCGACGGTACTGTGGTAGTTGGATGGGCACAAAATGCCAGCAATCAGTGGCGCGCCTTTCGCTGGACGGCGTCAAATAATCAAATGCAAGACCTCGGCACGCTCGGAGGCATTTATAGCTATGCGAAAGGCGTTTCTGCTAACGGCGCCGTGGTGGTCGGATTGTCAGAAAACGCCAACAGTGAGTTTCGCGCCTTTCGTTGGACGGAGTCAAATAATCAAATGCAAGATCTCGGCACGCTCGGAGGCAGTCATAGCGAGGCGAATGGCGTTTCTGCTAACGGCGCTGTGGTGGTCGGATGGGCACAAGACGCCAGCGGTCAACGGCGCGCCTTTCGCTGGAGGCAGTCTGGCGGGATGGAAGATTTGAATGTCACTTACGCCGCCTTGCTGACCGATAATTCAGTGTTGCTTGAAGCCCACGCCATCTCGCCCGATGGACGCTACATCGTGGGCTTGGGCTACAACGCCGCGACGGAGCGCGAGGAAGCGTTCTTGCTGGATACTCAATCTGCCTGCACGACCCACAGCGGCGATGTAGACAACAGTGGCTGCGTGGACGACGCGGACCTGCTTGCCGTGCTGTTCGCGTTCGGCAACACGGGGCAGAACCTCGATCGCGTGGATGTGAACTGCGACGAGGTTGTAGACGACGCCGATTTGTTGACTGTGCTGTTCAACTTCGGGAGTGGGTGTTAGCCCGCACCCTTTTGAATCAGGGTCAGACACGCAAGAGGCTCTCACGAAACTGCACGGGGCTTACTGTGCGTTTCCCCGTGCAGGGGGCTTATCATGTTTTTGCCCTCACCCCCCGCCTCTTTCCCACTGCGTGAGTTGCGTAGCGTCGGCGTCCCCGCCGACGACACATCACTGTACCGTTGTCGCGCCCTCACCCCCAGCCCCGCTCCCGCGACGCAGGAGAGGGGAGAGTATGCGTCGCGGCGCGCCCAAACTCCGCGCAGTCAGCCCCCTCTTCCACAGCGTGGGAGAGGGGGAATGAGCGTATCCGTTTTAGGGGCAGAAGCAATTACCCGATGTTAATGTGGAGTTTGCAGAGCATTAGCCCGAGAACTGGATTTGCGGGTTCCACCACGCCTGCAGCTGCTGCAAGATGGTTTGCGCCTGTTCGTCGGTGAGGGTTCTGGGGTCCACAGACGCCGCTTGGGGGGGCAGCTCGCCTGAGAAGATGAGCATATCTGCGCC
>CALGZO010000175.1 GCA_937934465.1 uncultured Fimbriimonadales bacterium
TCCGCGATGGAGCCGATAATCGTGATTCGGATGTCCAGCGGGTCGCCGTAGAAGGGGAACTCGGGTGAGGCGACGCCTGCTGGGCGCGCGCCGCGCACGGCGAGGTTCTCGCGAGTATCTTGGGGATCGGCGTTGAACCAGTAGCCTGGAATCACGAAGAAGCTGCCTTCCTGCGCGAACAGCGCAGCTTCGATGCGAATGTCCAACGGTTGAATTGCGGCTGCGCTCAAGCGGTACGGCGTATTGTCCGTGGGCAGCTGGAAGTTGCCCAGATTCGCTATCGATTGCAGTTGGAGCTGGAGCAGGTTCGGCACGCCGCGCTCGGGCGACAGCGCGTAGGTAGAGCCTACAGGTGGCGGCGTCAACGGAAACGCAACCTTCTCGTAGTTCGGGTAGACCTGCAGCGTGTTGCGCCCCAGCGGGTACATCACATTCGGGAAACCCGGAATGTTGAACCGATAGAACGGGTCAGTGAACTCCGACGGGTTCACCAAGAGATTGATGAACGAGCCTGCGCCGCTGGCGGCGTGGCGCAGGTGCAGGCGCAGCCCGCCGAAGTTGCCTGTGTATTGCGTCGGGTCGACGCCGAAGCTGAACAGCAACTTCATCGGCTGGTCGGGCAACACTTCGAAGAAGTAGGGCGCCTCAAAATTCGTCGGGTCGCCCTGAGCATTCGCAGGGCTGTCGAAGGTGCGCTGCAGGAACTGTGTGGTGTTGACGCACACATAGTCTTTGGCGATAATCGCGAGGGCGGAGCGTTCGTTGCCCTTGACAATATTGCCCTCGATGTACGCGGTACCGTTGGTCACAATCGTAATCTGCCTGCCAGAGGGGATGCGTCCCTTGATGCGCACATTGCCTTCCGCGTAAATCACGCCGTTGAACGGCACATCGAAGCTTGTATCGTTGAAAGTGATTTCGCTGGTGAGCGTCGGGTCGTTCGGGTTGTTCGGGTTGCGGAAGAAGAAGTTCATCGTCTTGAGGTTGGTGGGTAGCCCTGTGATGGGGTTGTACCACACATCGCGTGGCTCGGCTTGGTTGCGGGTGATGCGGAAGCCTTGCGCGCGGACTGCGCCGTTAGAATCGAGCACTTCCACCAGTTCGATGAACGCGCCGGGCGGCTCGTAGAACGGACCGTTCCAGAAGCGCGAGCGTCCGGGGTTCACCCAGTCGCCGCGCAGGGTATAGCCGCCCAGAAAGCCGCGGCTCTCCTGCTGGATGTCGAGCGCGTTATTGATGTAGATTCCGCGTCCGAAGCCGTACTGTCCTGTGTTGAACCACACGCCGTTGGGTCGCTGTCGCCAGACGCCCGATTCTTGGGTGGCGGCGGCGTAGCGCGGTTGGTTCGTGGCGGGGTCGACGGTATCCATGCGCGGCGGCTCTAAGTAGGCAATCGCGCGGGGGTAGCCGTCGGCGGCGGTGATCGGGCGTCCATCGCGGTACAAGCCGTTCACGGTGGTGAAGTTCGCGGCGTTGCTGGGCAACAGATTGAAGGCGTTCGCACCGACGCGCAGCTGCACCTGTGCGCCGTTAGCATGGCTCACCTCGCCTGCCACATAGACGCGCTCGCCCAGCGTGGGGTCTATCGCTATCTCCACATTGCCGTTGAAGCGCAGGTTGCCGTTCACGAAAATCGAGCCGCCGCCGCTGCCCAACTCGCCCAATATCATGCGGTACGGGACGCCGATGCCGATGTCGCTCGCGCCCAAGTCCATCAGCGTACCGCGTTGCTCCTTATTCATCACGAAGCGCAGGTAGTCAATCGTGCCAATCTGCATGTAGGCGACTCGCTCGGCGCGGCTGGAGCGGTCGGCAAGGTTGAAGGTCGTGGGGTCGTTCGGGTCAATCACGCCCACGCGCCCGACCGACTCGATCTTGATTACGGGCTGTCGGTGGACGGGTCCAGAGGGCTGGTAGGAGACGCGGATCAGGGCGCGTCCGTTTTGGAGGTTGACGCGCGTGTAGCCGCCTGTGCCGTCGGCAGGGTTGTAGGGCTTGAGCCAAAAGTAGTCAGGGTCGGCAGGCGTGGTGATGTTGTCGGGGATGGGACGCCAGTCCGCGCCGAACTCGCTGCGCACCAGCTGGTCAATCGCGTATTGCAGCCCCGACTCGGCGAAGAACTGTGCGCTGAGCCGTTCGCGCGACTGCTGCACATTCAGGATGTTGCGGGCGATTACCGTGATGAAGACGCCGCCCAGTATCAGCAGCACGAAGCTCACCAGCAGGGCAATCACCAGCGTCTGACCGCGTTGCGTGTATTTGCGTGCCATAGTCCCTATCTCCTTACCTCCCGCGCGCCTGAACAATATTGGGGGCTTCCAGCTGCGTCGTGAGCGAGTAGTTCACGGGCTGCTGCGCCCCGTAGAACTTCAGCCCCATCTTGAGATTCATCAGTCGTCGTGTCTGATAGTCCGCCACATAGCTGTCGCCGCTCAGGTTGAACCGATAGTAGAAGGTCACCACAATCGTGCTGTTGGGCGGCAGCGGCGTGTTCGGGTCGCTGTAGAATTCGATGTAGCCGCGCAGCAGTTGCGGGGCGAAGCCGTAGTTGCTCATCACCTCCGCGTAGGGCGCGGCGTCCTCATATAGAATGCGGTACTGATTCAGCCCTGGCGTCGCCGACGCCGACGAGACGCGCTGATAGCGTATCGGGTTGCCGTAGTTCGGTCCGGGGCGTTGGTCGGGACCGATTACAATCTCCGAGCCGGGCACGATGGACGCTGTGGGGAAGGTCAGGTGGTTCGCGGCGCCGTCCATCGCGCCGTCGTTATCGAGGTCCATCAGCGAGATGTAGCGTCGGATATTAGGCGCGTTGTTCGGGTCGATGCGATACGCGGCGTTGTAGCGTCCGTTGATTGTGTTGGTGTTGGGCGCGCTGTCGTTGAAGGGGGTCAGATACGCGCCCGTGTTGAACACCGCCCCTTGCGGCGGGAACTGGAACCACCATGGCAACGCCATGTCGATTAGTCCTGCCTCGGCGTTGACATAGAACGCCATCGGCTCGGCGTCGGTGTAGTAGTTGAGGCTTGTGTTGAACCAGTTGGGTTGCGGTGTGCCCGTATGGATCATCTGTTGGATGCGCGTGAGGTTTGCGACCCACTGGTCGTACTCTTGCCCGTTGGGTGTGGCGCGGTAGTAGCGCAGGTACCACTCGCCGTCGCCGTTCCGTGCGACATAGAAGTAGCGCAGCGTCTCGTTGCGTTGTCGCGCGTCGGGGCGGCTACGGAACGCCACGAGTCGGAAGGTTTCGGGGTTCACATCCCACAAGCCTTGCGGGAATCGGATTTGGAGCGGCGCGGCGCCTGCGCCTTCATCCCCCAAAGTATCGGTTTCTATCGGCGCGCCCATCTGGTTCACCGCCAGCGCGGGCGTCAGCTGCATCAACGGCTCCACAAGCGGGTTGCCGTTCGCGTCGTAGGTCAGGTTCACCATGTCCACCTGTCCCAGCGGCACGATGGGCTTGGCTATCTTGCGCCACGCGGCGCGCTTAGCGCCGTAGAAGAAGTTCGGGTCGAAAAACTCGCCGATATTATCAAACAGTTCGGGGTTCAGCACCCACTGGTTGCCTTGCCGCACATAGAGTCGGAACTCGGCGCGGTACAGCACGGCGTAGTTTTCAGGCTGTGTCGCCGCCGCCAAGGCGACCTCATCAGGGTTGAAGTAGGGGTTATCGTTGTCCATCAGCCCGATGAAGTAGCGAATCACCGTGCGTCCGGGCGAGATAGGAACTGCCAGCTCCGCGTCTGGCTCGCCGTATTGACCAATCGGGATGTCGGAAGTGGGGTCGTTCGACTCTTGCGATGGGTCGCCGTAGGCGGGCGCGACCATGTCGATGACAGCGTAGCGCATCGGGACGCTCACGAGTTGCCCTGACCCGTTCAACACAGGCAGGTTAATCACGCGGTCGGCGTTGTCGAACACATAGGCGGCGCGCTTGAGGTCGTTCGTGAACTGATTGATGGCAAGGCGTGTGGCGTCTTGTGCCTGCGCTTGAATTTGTCCCTGCCGTGTGAGGCGGAAACCTTGAATCAGCGGGATGAGCAACAAGCCGAGCAGAATCGCCGTGATGGCAATCACCACCAACAGCTCGACCAGCGTAAAGCCTGCCTGTCTATCCCGATATGCCTGCTGAAACCGCATGTTGTGCCTCCCTGTTTGGACTCACTGTGTGGGGTGGGGGTTCCCGTGTCAATCCCTGACGGGCAATAACATATCGAAGTCGGTGCGCGTGCGTCGTCCGGGCGGCTCGTGGGTGACGCGCACCTTGACCGAGAGTCCTTGCACGCCGCGCACTGCCTGTCCCGTGACGCCCGGATCCCAGCGCGCCGCGTTCGGATGCACATCGCGCAGGTCGAGGTAAGCCAGCCCGCCCTCCAGCACATCGCGGATTTTGAACACGCCGTTCGTACCGCGTTGGGTGCGCCCGTTCGCGTCTACATACCAGTATTCGCGCAGCAGCACGGTCTTGCCCGCCTCGCTGGGAGTGAAGTAAAGTCGGCGCGCGCGGTCGGTAGTATCGCCATTATAGGCAGCCTCAAAGTCGTACCAGCAGCTATCGACTGTCAGCGTGCGTGGGTCGCGCACCAGATAGTAGCGGTCGGCGGCTTTCTGAACGGAGATTGCCCAGTTCTCGTGGACTTTGTAGAACACGCGCACTTTGCGCCCGCGCATGTTGGGGTTGTTTATCTGCACATTGCCCGTGGCGTAGTCGATGGTCGCCCCAAGATTGGGCAGCAGCTGGTCGCGCAGGCTCGGCGCGAGCTGGCTATCGGGAATCTGCTGCCCCTGACGGAAGTAGGCGGCGAGTCCGGTCAGCATATCCACGACAATCAAGTCGGCTTGGAGCGGGTTGTTGTTGGCGTCGATTCCCAGCCCCATCCCAGTGTAGGTGGATTGGTCGTCCAGCAGGTCGCCCACCTGTTTGAGGTCGGAGAAGGCGAGGCGCAGACGCCCTGAGTTCGGCACGGTGAACTCCTCGCGCATGACCGACCAGTCATGCACATAGTAGCTCACATATGCCTCCAGCGGGCGCGTGCCACGCCAGAACCGCTCGTAGAAGCCCGACGCATTCGGGTTGATTAAAATCGTGCCCGTGAGCGCGTTAAGCACTTTATATTGGTAGGGCGATTCCTCGCTCCATGGGGCGTTGGCGGGCAGCCGTTCGAACAGGCGCGACACAACATCCGAGAAGGGCGCAATCCCCAAGACGCTGCTTTGGATATCGTTGGGGATTGAGAGGTCGACCCACACGGGCGTAGGCGGGTTGGGGAAGGTCGGCGGCAGGGTGATAATCTCGGTGAGTTGCAGTGACTCCACGCGCCCGCTCGGCGCGACATAGACCACCGAGAACTCCACCAGGTATCGTATCGGCGCGCCGCGCAGGGGGCGCAGCAGCACTTTGCCTGCGTTGTAGTCGATGCCGTACTCGAACAGGCGGATGTTGGGGCGTTGGTAGTCAGAATCCAAGATGAGGCGTCGCATGGGTGCGCCTGTGACGGTGAGGTACTCGTCGGGCACGCCGCCGCCCGCGCTTGCTTGGGCTATCGGCGCGAACAGCGTGGTGTAGACAATCCCCTCAGTCAGCTCGTTGCGGCTGCCGAGCGTGGGACCTGGCAATCCCAAGTTCACGCGCTCGCCTGTAATCCTGCGGAAGCGGTTCACCCCGCTGGCGTACTCGACAGGGAACCCTTGAGGCAGGTTCGGCTGCACGCCCAAGTCGTTCGGGTCGATGGACGGGTCGATGACCAGCGTCGGCTCGCTGCCTGAGAAGTCGTAGCTGGTGGGCGCAATCAGGCGCGGCAGGTTCGCCGCGCGCGATTTGAGCCGTTCCATCTCCTGCTGCGCAAGGCGCGTGGCAGCGTCGCTCTGACCCGAGCGCTTCAACGCCAAAAAGCCGCTCGGATACAGGCGAATGAACGCCAATATCCCTATCGCCAAGATTCCCATTACCACCAGCACCTCGACCAGCGAGGCGCCGCGTTGTTGTCTACCCATGCCTACCATAGTTATCGCCCCTTGTAGCACGGACTTTCCTGTCCGTGCATTCAGCTTGGACAAGAATGTCCAAGCCACTGTAGCACAAGCATGCCTGCCCGTGCAATCCTGCACCTTCACGGCACGGACAGGAATGTCCGTGCTACGGGGTGCAGGCACTCCGCAGTGGTCGCGCCGCGTTATGGGCGCATCGTGTACGGGGACTGGAACATCTGGACGGAGTCCATCACTTTCACATTCCCCGTCAGGAACAGCACGATGTCGCTCTTGGCGCGGTTCGGTACATTACCCGAATAAGAACGATGATAGCTACACCAGGTGACCACAGCGGTCGTGTCGGGGTTGCGATAACCGAGCTGGCGCGGGTTGTCGGTGGGTTTGGGACCGATCGGATTATCGAAATAACCTAAGCCATAGCTCGTCGCTCCTTGATTCAGCTGATTTTCACGCGCGTTGAGTTGTTGATTCGACCAGAAAAGCGAGTAGTGCAGTTCGTGGTTGCTGCTTTGCCCGATGCGCCCTGTGCTGTAGCTGTCGTATCGGTAGAAGCATACGGCGGGGCTACTATTGTCGCCGGGGCGCAGGCGCACGGGCTGACCTGCCAGTGCGTGCCCTTGAGGATAGACCGCCGGTGTGATGAGGCGTTTATCGTCGATGGGGTTATTCGGGCAGAGGAAGATTTCGTCGTTCTTGAGGTAGCCGCCGAGCGGTTTCGGCGCGAGGTTGAACGGCACAGCCTGCGCAGGGTCGCAGGTCAGGTTGCCGTTGGCGTCTACCGCGTATGCGCCCAGCACAGGCGGGTAGGCGCGGAAATCGTCTTTGTAGTTCTGAAGCGCCACGAAAATCTGGCTGAGGTTCGACGAGCAGCGACTCTTGCGCGCGTTCTCGCGCACCGTGCCCGCCACAGGAAAGATAATCGCCGCCAGAATGGCAATTATCGCGATCACCGTCAGTAGCTCTACCAGCGTAAATCCTCGTCTCATCATCGTGCCCCTTCGTCCTCACCGCTTTAGACAGCGGCGGTTCTTAGTTAGGTTCCCGCTCTAATTATGACACAGCGTGGATATTTCCTGCAAAATCACACGCTCAGGGTTCGATGCCCATTTTGCGTAGTTTGGCGCGTAGCCGTTCCAGCGCGGCTTCGGCTTGCTCGCGCTGCTGACGCTCTGGCTCCGTCAACGCCAACCCGTCCGATGCGTCATATATCCTGCCCACTATTCCTGAACGCCTGCTTCTCGGACGCGCCGCTCCTGCACAGGCTTCAACAGCCACGCCGACGCGAGAAAATAGATGGGCGCGAGCAGAAAAATCCACCGCCAGCCTGTTCCCAAGCCGTACTGCGCGTTCAGCCAGTCGCCCAGCGGTCCCGCAATCAGGGGCGCGACCACCTGCGGCATCGTCATCGCGATATGCCAGATTGCCATATACCGCCCCGATTCGCGCGTCGGCACGAGGTTGCTCGCCAACGCCCAGTCCACCGCCGCATACGCCCCCCACGCCACCCCGAACAGCGCGCCCGTGAGATACACCAGAGTCAGGCTCTGCGCACTCAGGAACAGCCCCGCGCAGGCGCACATCAGCGCGATACAGGCGTAGATAATCCGCTTCTTGCTCATTCGGTCGGCGAGCGCGCCCGCCAGCCAGTTGCCCAGCACGCCCGTGAGCGTCGCCGTCGCCATAAAGCCGAACGCATGCTGCGGCGCGGCGCCCTTCAGCCCTATCGTGTCGCGCAGATAGAACTCCAGAAAAAAGAGCGCGGTGAAAAAGCCCATGTTGAACACGAAGCGCGAGACCACCACCCAGCGGAAGTTGGGCAGCTCGCGTAGCCAGATGTTCACGAACAGCGTCAGACGCAGCCGTTTCTCGTCGGGGTGGCTCGGTCGCCACGGCGGCTCGTGCATCCCCAGCACCGTCCAGAGCATCGTGAGGAGCAGGAACGCCACGAGCGTCCAGCCCACCAGTTGCAACCGCGCAGGGCGCGACCACTCGCTCAAGACCAGCGGCGGCTCGCCCAGCAGCGCGCCCGCTATCGCCAAGCCCAACAGCGTGCCCACCAGCGTCATCATCCCCATGTATGCCGACGCCAGCCCGTGCCGCTCAGGCGGTACATAGTCGGGAATCACCGCCTGATACGGTCCGTTCGCCCAGTTCAGAAAGAGCTGAATCGCCACGAAGTGCAGCACCAGCATCGCGAAGCTCTGGGTGGTCATAAACAGCAGGATAAACGGCAGGCTTAGCAGCGTGCCCCAGAGGATGAACGGGCGTCGCCTGCCCATTCGCGCGGTGCTGCGGTCGCTGATGGGACCGGCGACGAGCTCAATCACGGTGGAAATCAGCGCGCCTGCCGCCGCGAGCCACGCCAAGTACGCGCCGCGCTGCGCTTCGGGGGCGAGGTCGTTCACCCGCGCCTGCATCGCAATCGTCAGGAACGCCGCCCAATGCACGCTCACGCCCAGCCAGAACGCGCTCAGCGCCCAGTAGTTCACGCGCGTCGCAGGCATGCAGGGGATTATACCAGCCACTTGTCTATCGCATCCATCATCCGAAGCGTCTCGCTTAGCGCGTGGACGATTTTGCGATAAGTCTCAATCTCGGCGTTGCGGAGCGTGCGCCCCCGACGGTCTTTGAGCCACTTGTCGCACACCTGATAGCCCCCCACCTGAAACTGCCACACCGCCTCCCGAACGCCCTCGAAGTATTGCATTTGATTAATCCACACGCGCTCCGCCTCGTAGCGCGGGAAACCCTTCTCAACCGTGTTGCTGCCTGCGACGGGGAACTTCACAGGCGAGTCCGACAGGCGGGGATGGCGCAGCAGGTGGAGGTCTATCAGCTCCTGCCCCAGCTGTGCCAGCGCGTGGAACTGCTCGGCGTCGCGGGGCAGGGGGATGCGCGGAAAGTCGCGGCGCAAAAACTCGGCATAGCGCGCCCGATACGACGGCGCATGGAGCACGGCGTAGATGTACGCCAATACTTCCTCTGGCGACGCCTCCACCCCCAACGCCTGCAGAAACTCCGCACGCAAATTCACCTCGCGCACAACGCTCCCATCCGCCTCTTGGTGATAGAGGTAGAGAGGAGCCAGTTCCATCGCCCCGCGTGCGCTGTAGAAGCATCGGCAATCAACAATTGCATCGCCGACCCAAACATGGGAGTAGTCATCTGCCACTGCGACTTGCCTCATAAACATCAGCCCAACATTCGCCCCCCTCAGCATATGCCCCATCACCTCCTCGCGAGGTCTGTCCAACATCAAGGGCGAATAGTAAATCCAGCGCACATCGA
>CALGZO010000176.1 GCA_937934465.1 uncultured Fimbriimonadales bacterium
AGAGCTGGGGCTTCATCGTAGGGATTCTACCTCACGGCCAGGGGTACACAGGCGTCTCCACGCCATACAGCAGCGCGAGCAGCGCCCACACCGCCGCCGAGAAGAACTCGCCGAAAATCATCCCCAGAAAGAACGGGCGCACCCGACGATAGAGCGGCATCCCCCCGTAGCGCAGCAGCGGCGCCTTAATCAGCCACGCCACGAACATCGAGAACCACAACACGATCACGCCCCAAGTCGCGCTCATCGCGAAGCCGAGCGGATGGAACGGGAAGCCCGGCAACGCCGAACGCCCCCACGCCAGCAACAAGGTCATTCCGAACCCCGCCACGAAAAAGAGCGGTCGGAACGCAGGCACAGGCGTCTCGCCCCCCGACGGCGTCATAAACGGCGCGTTCTCCCGAAAGAACTGCGTCGGCTGACGCTCGTACACATAACCGTAGAGGTTCAACGCGCCGTAGGTATAGGGCAGCCACAGCTGGAACACGAACGCAATCGCCATCGCCGCGAGTATCCCAATCCCCAGCGTGAGCAGCAGTGTGCGTTTCTGCAAGCGCGCCTCCTCGCTCAGCTTCTGCGCGTCCAGCATCCCCGTAATCGGGATGCCTCGCAGGTCGCGAAACAGCGCCGCATCCATGAGCGCCATCGCCGTCAGGTTGCGCGGCGAGAGCAGCGAATACTTCTCCATCGTCATCACATCCATCGGCGTGAAGCACCCCTCGGTGATTAACAGACCACCCTCTGCCGTGCAACGCGCCATCACCAGCCCCTGCACCATCAAGTAAATCGCGAACACCAGCGCGGCGACCCACCAGTCCATTCCCGCCCACTGCGCCCAGAGCAGAATCGCCACGAACGAGCCAATCAAGCC
Organism: uncultured Fimbriimonadales bacterium; assembly: GCA_937934465.1. Lineage (GTDB taxonomy): Bacteria > Armatimonadota > Fimbriimonadia > Fimbriimonadales > GBS-DC > GBS-DC. The sequence goes on from CALGZO010000176.1 coordinate 872, forward strand.
CCAGAACGCCCAGCGGTAAGACATCAACTCGCTGCCGGGCGGTGGGGGCGGCGCGTCACCCTTTACCACTTGCCACACATAGCGCAGGTGGTGCCGCGCCGAGTATAACACATACGCCGCCACCGCGAAAAACGCCCCCGAACAGAGCCACTTCACGAACCCAGCCGCCGCCGCGTGCTTCGCCGTCGTTTCGAACCCGTAGGTCAGCCCCAGAAACTCAAACGCCTTGCTCAGCAAATAGAAAAACCAGAAGCTGAACAGCAACTCCGTCGGGATTAGGAAGAAGAAACCCACCGCCGCGAACGAGAGATACAGCGAGAACATCGTCATCTGGTCATATGGCGGCGTCGCGAAGTAGTCTTTGAGCGGGTAGACCAGCGTGATTTCGGGGATCGTGGGAATGTTTCGGTGCAAGCCGTTGAGTGTGAACACAAAAATCGGCAGGAGCGCGCCCAGCCAGAAGGCGCGATTGCCGAAAAACTCGCCCCCACGCATCAGTTCAAGCGGCAGCTGCACCAGCGGGAACGAGAGCCGTTCGTTTTCCACCCACTGCTTGCGCAACAGCACGCTGATACACAGAAACGCGAAGAACACCGCGCCGATTAGAACCATCCACCGCGCGGTGGAGGCAATCCACGCGCCCCACGGAATCGGCTCCCCGTAGGGGATACGCTGATAGAACCACTTCACAATCGGCTCTGGCTGCGGCTCGGCAGGGTTCCACGGGAACAGCGCGGGGTTGAGCAGCGGGAAGTATAGCTGCGCCCAGTTATTGCCCTCAGCGTAGTAGCTCACGCCCACCTGCACGGGCAGCAGACGCTCCATCACGCCGCGCGAGGCAATCATCGCGCTGAAGAGCATCATCACGAACACGACGGCGAGTTCAGACGCACTCAGCGCGGCGCGCGGGCTGACCCGCGCCGCCAGTCGGTTGAGCAGCACGCAGACGAACAACAGCGCAATCACGGCAGGCGGGAGCTGCATCATCCCAATCTGGATGGTCTGCGCAATCAGCTCCGCCGACGCGACAATCACGGACGCCGCCGCTGAGCCGATTAGCCCCACTGTCAGCGCACGCCCAACGCGCACAGGGAGGCGCACAGACTCCGACTGCGCCTCACGCTCTTTGATTAACAGTGCCATCTGCGTTCCAGTTCGACGCAATGGCAGGGTCTCCTGCGGAGATTACCACAGTCATTTAGGGTTTTGAAGGGTCGGAGCCACTCTGAAAAGTCTGCTCGCCGATTGCCACATTGGGCGTCGGCTCGAACTCCATCACCAGCACGAACGCGCCGGGCTGGTCTTCGATTTTCACTTCGGAGCGAATGCGCAGGGCGCGCATCAGCATCGTCTCTTTGTCGATTACAATCTCCAGCGCGTCTTCCTTGCCCCGTTCGTTCTTGATGCGTCCTGCGAGCGTGACCTGCTTCTCGCTCTCGCCTGCGACTTTGAGCTGCGTAATCTGCTTGCGGAACCGCTCCTGACTGCTCTTGCCCCCGTGCAGGAACACGAGGTCATAGCTGGGCGCGACGCCCGCTTCCGCGAGTTGCTCTAACAGTGCTGCGCCAGAGTTGGCGACAGGCTTGGATTCGTTGCCCGTCTTGAAAGTTTGACCGTCGCACACATAGCGTTGCCCCTCGCCCTGCGCGTTCAAATCCTTCACGAGCAGGTTAAGTCGCGCGGGGGCTTGGGTGGTGTAGGCGTAGAGGTATTTTTGAATTGGCGTCCCGTCGGGGATGCGCGGGGTAATCATCAGCACGGTCAGTGTGGTCTTGCTCTGCAGGCTCTGCAGTTGCGAGTACGCTTGAAAACTCTTCTGGAGCCATTCGTCCGCTGCCTTATCCACTTGCGCTTGAGAAAGCGCGAGCCAGCTCAACGCCACAACGACGCCTAACCCTCGCATAGCAGGGAAAGTGTACCCGATTG
>CALGZO010000177.1 GCA_937934465.1 uncultured Fimbriimonadales bacterium
GAAGCGGTTCTGACGCGCTTGGCAACAAATACGGTGCAGGCAGTCCCAGCGGCTCCTACCGCAAAGCTGACGAGATCACCTCCAGCGAATGCAGTTCCAGTAGATACCATTCCTACAGAGGTTAGCGGTTTCGGCGTATTAAGTTCCTCAAATATTAGAAGCTGTTTGAGACCATACGCCAGTTCCTGCGACGCGCGGGCTTTGTATGGCGACGCACACGCATTTGTAGCCTGCCAAGCGTCCTGTAAATGGCAGGTGGTGGCGTGGCTGGAGCGTTTGGCGGCGCGGGCGCGTCCTGTGGTGGTGGTGTGGCATCAAGCGTCGTATCACACGGCGCGTGTGGTGGAGGCGCGTTTCGGGGCGTGGGCGTCGCGTGGGGTGTTTGTGTATGTGTTGCCTGCGTACAGTCCGCAGTTGAACTTGGTGGAGCGTTGTTGGTTAGAGTTGAAGGCGCGTTTGTTGCCGCGTCGTTGGTATGCGGATGTGTGTGCGTTGCGTGCGGGTGTGGAGGCAGGGTCGGATGCGTTGGCGGCTCAGGTGGAACAGGGACTTTTGAGGGACTTATACACTCATAGCGCCAAACACCAGCACGCTGTTGTGTCCGCCGAAGCCGAAGGAGTTGCTCATCACATAGCGCAGGTTCGCAGGGCGTGGGGCGTTGGGTACATAGTCCAAGTCGCATTCAGGGTCGGGGTGTTCGTAGTTGATGGTGGGTGGGATTGTTTGGTGTTGCAAGGCGAGGATGCACGCCGCCGCCTCCACTGCGCCCGCCGCGCCCAGCAAGTGCCCCGTCACCGATTTGGTGGAGCTGACAGGCAGCTGGTAGGCGTATTCGCCGAAGAGCCGCTTGATGGCGAGCGTCTCTTTGGCGTCGTTGTAGCGGGTGGAGGTGCCGTGCGCGTTGATGTAGTGGATGTCGGTCGGCTGAAGTTGGGCGTCGTGGAGCGCTTTGCGCATCGCGCGCATCGCGCCGTCGCCTTCGGGGTCGGGCTGTGTGATGTGGTAGGCGTCGGCGGTCATGCCGTAGCCGAGCAGTTCGGCGTAGATGTGCGCCCCACGCGCCTGCGCGTGTTCGAGCGATTCCAGCACCAGCACGCCTGCGCCCTCGCCCATCACGAACCCGTCGCGCTGGGCGTCGAAGGGGCGACTGGCGTGTTCGGGGTCGTCGTTGCGCGTTGACATCGCGCGCGCCGCGCAGAACCCTGCAATCCCTATCGGTTCAATTGCCGCCTCCGCGCCGCCTGCGAGCATCACTTCCGCGTCGCCGTACTGAATCAGGCGCATCGCCAGCCCAATAGCGTCCGCGCCGGTGGAACACGCCGTCACCGCGCACAGGTTCGGGCCCTTGACGCCGAAATGGATGGAGACCATCCCCGACGCCATGTCGCTAATCATCATCGCGGGCAGAAATGGGCTGACACGGTCGGGTCCGTGCCGCTCTAACGCGCGCACCTGCGTATCCATATAGTCGATTCCGCCGATGCCAGAGCCAATCAGCACGCCCACCTGCTCGCGGTTGGCGTCGGTGATTTGGAGCTGCGCATCTTGCAAGGCGAGGGTGGTCGCCGCAATCGCGAACTGAATGAACCGCGAGGCGCGTCGGGCGTCCTTACGCTCCATAAACTGCGCCGGGTCGAACTCCTTCACCTCGGCGGCGATGCGCGTGGCGAACCCTGAAGCGTCGAAGCGCGTGATGGGTCCGACCACTCGACGCGGCGCGGTCAGCCCTTCCCAGAACGCCTCCGTGCCCAGCCCCAGCGGGGTAATCAGTCCAAGCCCAGTGACGACGACGCGACGGCGCATCACTCTTCCATCTGCAGCTTCTCCGTGAGCAACCGCACGGCGTCCGCCACTGTGCGCACCTGCTCCGATTCCTCTTCGGAGATGGAGACATCGAACTCCTGCTCGAATGCCATCACCAGCTCCACCAAGTCCAGCGAGTCGGCGTTGAAGTCGTCGATAAAGCTCGCCTCAGGGGTCACGGCGTTCTCGTCCACGCCGAGCTGCTCCACAATCACTTTCTGCACACGCTCATAGATCTCTGGGTTCATTCGGTTTACCTCCTCTGATGGTTAGATGCCGGCGGTCAGACCGCCGTCGATAACGAACACTTGCCCCGTGATATACGAGGCAAACTCGCTACATAGAAAGAGTACCCCATACGCAATCTCGTCGGGGCTGCCGAACCGCCCCAGCGGGATGCGCTGCAGGGCATGTTCGCGCACTTGTTCGGACAACGCCTGCGTCATGTCGGTTTCGATGAGTCCGGGCGCGACGGCGTTGCAGGTGATGTTGCGGCTGCCCATCTCCAGCGCGACGGTTTTGGTGAACGCCAGCAGCGCAGCTTTAGACGCGGCGTAGTTCGCCTGACCAGCGTTGCCCGTCAGCCCGACCACCGAGCTGATGTTGATGATTCTACCCCAGCGCTGGCGCATCATGGGCTTGAGCGCAGCGCGGCTGCACAGGAACGCGCCTCTCAGATTGGTCTGCAATACGGCGTCCCAGTCCTCGTCTTTCATGCGCAGCAGGAGCGTGTCGCGTGTGACGCCCGCGTTGTTCACCACGATATCGAGCCGCCCCCAGTGTTTGAGGATTTGGTCGATTAGGCTTTCGACGGTCGCTGTATCTGCGACATCGCCGCCGAAGGCGATTGCCTGCCCCCCTGCCCTTTCGATGGCGTGGGCGGTCTCTTGGGCGTTGCTCTCGGTGCGGCTGAGCGCAGCGACCTTCGCGCCCGCTTGCGCCAACGCCAGCGCGACCGCCTTCCCGATGCCCCTGCCAGCGCCTGTGACTAACGCCACACGCTCGTCTAAACGAATCGTCATGCTGCGCCTCGCAAAAACGCGACGGTCTCGTCTAAGGTCTTAGAGTCTACCACACGGAGCGTGCGCGCGTCGGGCAGGATGCGCTTGATTAGCCCCGACAGCACCTCGCCGACGCCGAGTTCGATGAAGGTATCCACGCCGAGCGCGCCCAACGCCTCCACGCTTTGTTGCCAGCGCACGGGTCGGGCAATCTGTTGCGCCATCACGAGACGGATTTCTTCGGGGTCGTCCAGCACGCGCACTTCGATGGTGGAGAAGAACGGGTAGGTCGGCTTTTGGAAGTTCGCTTCGCGGTAGGCTTCGGTCATCAGGTCGGCGGCGGGCTGCATGATGGGCGAGTGGAACGCGCCAGCGACGGCGAGCGGGATAATGCGCCGCGCGCCTGCCTCTTGTAAGCGTTGCGCCGCGATTTGGAGCGCGTTCACCGCGCCTGAGATGACAATCTGGTTCGGCGCGTTGTAGTTGGTGGGGGTCACCACCTCGCCTGTCTCGCGCTGCACCTGCGCGCAGACCGCCTCCACCTGCTCGCCCGTTAGCCCAATCACGGCGACCATCGAGCCAGGGATTTTGTACGCCAGCACATGCATCGCTTTCGCGCGCTGCTCCACCCAGCGCAGCGATTCTTCAAGGCTCCAGACCCCAGCGACGGTGAGCGCAGGGTACTCGCCGACGCTGTGCCCTGCCACATAGTCGGGCGTGAATTCGGGAACCGCTTCGTGCAGCGCCGCCCATGCTGCGTAGCAGGTCACCAGCAGCGCGGGCTGCGCGTTCTCCGTGCGCTTGAGCGTCTCCTCATCGGTCTCGAAGCACAACTGCATAAAGGAACGCCCTGCGCGCTCGGAGGCGAATTCGAACACTTGTCGTGCGGCGGGACTGCGCTCGTAGAGTTCGCGTCCCATCCCTGGACGCTGCGCGCCCTGCCCTGGAAAGACCAACGCGACCGCCATAGCGGGTGAGAGTATACCCGCTATGGCGTGGTAATTTAGCGCACGCGGATAACGCGCGTATCGCGGAACTCGTCGCCGAACAGGTTTCGCACGCGCACTTCGATACGGTGCATCCCGCGCGGTAGGTCGGCAGGCAGGTTCGCGCGCCACAGGTGGATGGCAGGGTTCAGTCCCGGCAGCCGTCTGCCCGGCAGGTTGAACTCCTGCTCTTGCTGTTTGAGCGCGGCGTAGGCGGGGTCGGGCGTGTCGGTCACCTGTTGCATGCGCATCCAGTTGCCGTCGCCCACGCGCATCTCCACTGTGCAAAGCTCCGAGCCGAAGAAGAAGTTCACCAGTACGGGCGTCTCGCCCAGTTTGGCGCGTTCCACCTCATCGAGCGCGTAGATATGCATTTGGTAGTCGGCGGGGCGACGCGCCGCCTGATAGCGCACATGGTAGCGGTTGCGGTCCACTGTCATCCACAGATAGCCGTTCGGCGTGCCGTCGCGCAGGGTGGTGTGCGGGATGCCAATCGGGTCGGGCGCGCCCGTCCACCAGCTGCCGCATACCGTCACCGTGTTGATGTGATGATGGGGCGTGCGCCCTTTCCAGCCCGTATCCGCGCCGAAGAAGCGATGCAGCTGGATATGCGTGTGCGCGGAGTAGGAAACTGTGTTGGGGAACGGCGCGAGCAGGTCGAACAGTCGCCGACGCTCGGCATCGGGCAGCTCCCACATGGGAATGTGCATCAGTATCACAATCAGGTCGTTGCGGTTCGCATAGCGCAAATAGTTGCGGATGAACTCCAGTTGTCGCTCGCCCAGCCCTGCCACATAGCGTCCGCGCTGCTCGCCCTGCGCCCCGAACCACACTACATCGTCCAGCACCAGATAGTGCGCCCGTCCCCACTGGAACGCATAGTAGTTCGGTCCAAAGTAGCGATGCCAGGTCTCGTCGCTGTTGGCGTCGTCAGGCGAGTCGAAGTTGATATCGTGATTGCCCAGCACATAGTAGATGGGGACGCCGATTTGCCCCATCATCGCGGTTATCGCGGGGAAGAGGCTCAGGTTGTCAAACAGCACATCGCCCAGCACGACGCCGAAGGCAGCTTCGCGTGTGCCAATCAGTTCGCGCACCACATCGCGCCCGATGTAGAAAATCTCTTGCATATCGCGCGGCTGCGTATCGCCGAAAATCAGCGCGCGATACCGATCCGACTCGCGCTGCGGGTAGAGCGGGAAATCGACCGATGCGGGCAGCGCACCCGTCGGCGGTACGCCCCCATACTGCACGCGAATCGAGCCGTTCGGCTTGTGAATGTAGTAGAAACGCGGCGTATTATCTTCCGAGACGGGCGTCATCCAGCCGCGCGGCTTAACCACAAACAGAATCGTGTCGTCGTCCACAGGCAGCCGATACCGTCCCTGTGCGTCGGTCTTGACCACCTCGCGCTGATTGGAGACCAACACATTCGGGACGCCTGGCTCGCCCGCGTCGCGGACGCCGTTACGATTGCGGTCGTGGAACACTACGCCTGTAGCGAACTGCTGCGCGAACGCGCCTGTGAAGGTGAGCAACAACAGCCCTACAAACCCAAAACGCCAAAGTATCGAACGCATGGCGGCATGATACACCGTCGCTGTGTGAAGAACGGGTTAAAAGGCGTGGGTTTCCAGCTCTTGGCGGCTGGGGAGCGCGTTTTGTGCGCCCCATCGCGTGACGGTGAGCGCAGCCGCGCGCTGTCCGAAATCGATGGACTGCTCCAGCGTGCGCCCTTCGCAGAGCGCGACAGTGAACCCTGCGACGAAGGCGTCCCCTGCTGCGGTGGCGTCCACCGCCTGCACGGGGTAAGCAGGAACCACTCGCAGCGCGCCCTGCGCCAGATACGCCACGCCCTTCGCTCCCAGCGTGAGGATTGAGGTACGGCAGCCGCGCGCCTGCAACGCCGCAAGAGCGCGCTCCAGCGACGACTCGCCTGTCAGCTGTTGCCCCTCCACTTCGTTGGGGATTAGGTAGTCTGTCTGCGCGTAGAGCGCAGGGGGCAGTTCACGGGCGGGCGCAGGGTTGAGAATGAACCGTGCGCCATACTGACGCGCGTGCTGCGCCGCCGCTTGCACGGCTTGCAGCGGAATCTCCAGTTGAGCAATCACGGCGTCGGCGTGTTCGAAGGCGTCGGCGGCGCGGGCGATATCGTTCGCTGTGAGGCGCATGTTCGCGCCTGGCGCGACCACGATGCTGTTCTCCCCCTGCGCTGAGACGGTAATCAGCGCAACGCCCGAGGGCGCGTCGTCGCTGACGAACACATAGCGTGTGTCGATGCCCTCACGCTGCAGGTTTGCGAGGGTCTGCCTGCCGAAGTCATCGTTGCCCACGCGCCCGATGAAGCGCACTTCCGCGCCCAGCCGCGCCGCTGCGACCGCTTGGTTCGCGCCCTTGCCGCCCGATAGCACCTGCAAATCGCCGCCCAGCACGGTCTCGCCTGGCGCAGGAATCGACGGCGCAGCGACCACCAAGTCGGTGTTCGCGCTGCCCACCACCACAATTCGCGCGTGGGGCATCTCTCACTCTCCGGGGTAGCGCACGCCCATCTGCTCACGCAGCGCATCGAGCGTGTGCATAATCGCCAGCGTCTCCTCTAACGGCATCCATGGGCTTTCGCGCAGGTTCTGACGCAGGCAGTCGTGCACATGTCGGATTTCGTACTGTAGCCCGTCGCCTTCGTAGGGGTAGAGCAGATGCTCTTGCGAGCCATCGTTGCGGATGAGGTACGCTTCCGACGGTTTCCACCACGGGGCGGGCATATGGATTCGCGCGAGCGTGCCGCAGATGTGCGCTTGCTTGGGCGTCTCCACCTGCAGCGACGCGCTGAGAACCGCCTGTGCGCCGTTCTCGTAGAGCAGCAGCATCCCACAGAGTTCGTCCACGCCTGTTGCGCCGAGGGTTGCGTGCGCGACCACCTGTTGGGGCTTGCCCAGCGCCAAGAACGCCAGCGCGACAGGGTAGACGCCCACATCGAGTAGCGCGCCGCCGCCCAGTTCAGGCGCGAAGAGGCGGCTCGCAGGGTTGAACTCTGGTCGGAAGCCGAAATCCGCCAGCACCGAGCGTATCTCGCCCAGCTCGCCCGCGTGCATCCGCCGCACAATCTCGCGCACCACAGGGAAACAGCGCGTCCACATCCCTTCCATCACGAACACGCCCTGTGTGCGCGCGGCGTCTACCACTGCCTGCGCTTGGGCGGCGTTCAGGGTGAACGGCTTTTCGCACAGCACATGCTTGCCCGCTTGAATCGCCGCGAGCGCGTTCTCGGCGTGCAGGCTGTGCGGCGTCGCGATATACACAATCTGCACTTCGGGGTCTGCCAGCACGGCGTCGTAGCTGCCGTAGCGTTTCGGCACGCCGTATTGCGCCCCAAACTGCTCCGCGCTCGCCTGCGTGCGCGAGCCGACGGCGACCACCTGCGCTTGAGGCACATAGAACGCCGCTTGCATAAACCGCCGAGCAATCTTCCCTGTGCCTAAAATGCCCCACTGGAAGGTATCCATCTCCCTAAGGATACCTACTATTCGTCCAATAGCCGCCACGCGCCGCTGCCGTCTTTATAGGGCACGCCACGGAACTGTATCTTGCCGTTGTAAGGACCGCCGTCCGCCACGACCCACGCGCCAATCGTGTGGCGATAGTCCAGAGTGCGCCCCTGCAACTGGTTGCCGTTCGCGTCGGTGAGCGGGCGGGCGCGCACCGCTTTCGCGTGTCCG
>CALGZO010000178.1 GCA_937934465.1 uncultured Fimbriimonadales bacterium
GGTCTTCGGAGTATTCTTTGGCGGCGTCGGCGAAGTCCAGCCCCTGTTGAATCTTCTCATACGCCTCGCGCGCTTTGGCTTCGGCGGCAGGGGCGTTCTCCTCCTGCTGTTCGGGCGTGTTGCCCTGAATGCGTATCACAATCTGGCTGTATTCCACAAAATCGTCTAAGTTCACCTGTCGCTCGACGAGCTTCTCCACCAGCATCTGCGTGCGGATACGGGCAAACAGGCGGCTTGGGGGAAACTGGTTGCGCTTGAGGAAATCGTCGAGGCTCATGCCGGGCGGAACCTGCGCCTCGGCGTTTTGGAGCTGCTGCTTGTAGCGGGCTTCCACCTCAGAGTCGGGCACGGACACGCCCTGCGCGCGCGCCTCTTGCTCAATCACACGCTCCAAGATAAGCTCTTCAATAGCAGTGGCGGCGAACCAGTTATAGCTCGCTTGGATCAGCTCGCTGGCGCGGATGGGTTCGCCGTTCACCGTCGCCACGACGGTGTCGCCTGCGGGTAGCGGCTCAGGACGATATTGTGGGGGCAGCTGAGGGGGCGCGCCTGCGCGCTGCTGCTGTTGACGCTGTTGCTGGCGTTGCTGCTGTTGTTGCTTCTGTTGCTGCTGGCGTTGCTGTTGTTGTTTTTGTTGCGTTTGCTTCTGATTCTGTGATTGCTGCGGAACGCCCACGAGGGGGCTGACCGCCAGCGCGATGCTCAAGATGCTCAGTATCCCGTATTGGTAGTTCATTCGTTGCCTCCTGTACGCAAAGTTAGATTCGGCGTCGGCGTGAGTGTTTCCTGCAAGGTTGCGCCGACAAGCCCCCAGTAGAGCAGTGCGCCCAGCGCGACGACGCCTGTAGGTTGTGCGCTGAGCAGCGCGGTGGTCGCCGCGCCGACGAGCCACGCGCGTTGCAGGGCGGGCGGTAGCGGGCGCGCCGTGCGCGTGCGCAATAGCCCCACCATGCACACAATAACAATCGCTATGTGCCAGCCCTCGTGCGGGCTGAGACTCCCCCACGCGATAGTGGGCGCGCCGCTACGCCAGAGCGCGAAGGCGCACAGCCCCATCACCACCGCGCTGTGCCCCACAAGGTCATACCCTTTGGCGACGCGCACGATGCGCACAGGCTGATTCTGCAGCGCGAGTCGCACGCGCCGTCGTTCGGTTAGTTCGCGCTGGATGACCAGCAAGCTCAGCGTGATTGCCGTGAGCGTCGCGCCCCAGCCGAGCGCGGGCGACAGCCCTGCCCAGCTTAGCCAGAGCGCGAGCGCGCCCATCAGGTAGGCGACGCCGAGCGGGTTGCCCTCGATAGCAAGCCAAGCGCGGCAAGCGATTAAGCCCCACAGAATCGCCAGTGCGCCGTAGAGGTCGCCCACGCCCTGCGCGTCTGCGCCGTGCCCCAGTGCGCCCTCGCGCGCCCACGCGCCGCCGCTGAGCGAATCCAGAAAGAGCGCAATTAGCCCCAACCCCGCCGCCACGCCGCGCCCCACATCTGCGCTGTCCAGCGAGTGCATCAGACGCAGTACCCCCACGCTCAGCCCCAGCAAGATGAGCGCGTGTAGCCAGAGCGGGCTGTGCGGCGCGAGCGCAGGCGCAAAACTGCCCACACTGAGCGCGAGGATAGCGCCGCCCCAGTCGCGCAACCACGCGCGACGACCGACAACGCGACCACGCCGCGCACGAACGATGCCCCACACGCTCAGCAGGAGCCAGAGCGTCCACGCGAACTCTTCCACGCGCAGGTAGTGTACCGAACTACTGCACGCCAGGCGCGCATGGGGCAAGCGGTATGATGCGCTCGGCGACCTCGCGCAGGGCGGGCAGCGTGCGTTCGGGGTGCAGGGTGAGGCAGATAATCGCGCCGCCTGCGCCGCCCGCGCCCGCCAGCTTCGCGCCCAACGCGCCATTCTCCAGCGCGACCTGAACGAGTTGGTCAAGCGCGTCGCCGCTGCCGCCCAACTCCTTGATGATGGCGTAGTTCTCGTTCATCAGATAGGCGAGTTGTTGCCAGTGCTGGTGAAGCAACGCCGTTTTCGCCTCGCGTGCAAGCCTGCCAATCCGCGCCATCCCTTCCACCACCGCCGCTTCGCCCGACTCCCAGCGCGCCCGTAGGTTCGCATGCACCGTCCCTGAGAAGCGCGTTCCGCCCGTGGTCGCCACCCACAGCGGCAACGCCACGCCCGATAGATACCCCTGCAGCGACTCCACGCTCGCCCACGGCTCCGTCGGGTCTTTGCCCAGCAGCTCCTTGTCGCGGAAGTCCAGCGCGTGCAGTCCGCCCAGCGTCGCCATGTAGAAATCTTGATAGCCGCACGCGACTTGGAGTTGGTGCGCCTCGATACGGCGCGTCTGCTCGGCGAGTTCGTGGGGGGTGCGCCACGGTTCGTTGCGGTAGCGGCGGAGGCACGCCACTATCGCGGTCAGCAACGCCGACGAACCCGCTAAACCTGACTGCGCGGGGATATCGGTCTCGATGCGCAGGGTGAACGGCGCGGAGTCGATATTGAATCCCAACCCTCGCAGCGCGACGCGGCACACATCGAACTCATCGGACTGCAGGTTCAGGCTGTCGGGCGTTGTCAGTTGTGTGCGCGATTGGAAGGTCAGCTGCGCGGACGGCTCCAGCGTGCATCGGGCGCGCAGCGGTATCGCGCAGGCGATGACCGTACCCCCATACATATCGCTGGGGTTGCCGATTATCCCCGCGCGCCCAGGCGACGAGTAGCGTATGGACGGCATAGCAGCAGGGTTCGCGCTGTGTGGGGCTTCTCCTGCCAACCGTCGCGCTACTTGCCGCCCTGCAGCGCGTCGAAGTACCGTTTCACGCGCTTGCGCTCGGCAGGGGGCACTTGCTGCTGGCTCAGCGCTTGCTCCGCTTTCTTTTGGTAGGTGGGCAGCGCGCGCGTGAGTGGTACGGAGCTGCCGCCGGGCGTGGGCGGGGCTTTATATTCCATGTAGTCGCTCGCTCCAGGATTGAGCGGCGGCTGACCGCTAACCGCCTGATCCTTCAGCGGAATCTTGAGTTCGGGCTGCTTCTCGCCCTGATTGAAGTTCTCAGGCTGCCCGAAGTAGTCGCCCTTATCCCACGCGCCGCCGCTGCCCATGCCTGCGCTCGCGCTGGCGCCGCTGCCTTGCCCCAAGCCGAACCCGTTGCCCATGCCCAGCCCCATACACGCGCCCTGACACTGGCTCAACTGCTGCATCTGCTTTATCTGCTCCAGCATCTGCTGGGCGAGCTGGCGGATTTGCTCGTCCGATTGATACTTCTTGGCGAGCTCTTCCAGCCGCTTTTCCAGCTCTTGCAGGCGTTGCTCAATCTCTTGTTGGGTCAGTTGGCGTTGTTGGGGGTCTTGCTGCTGACGCTGCTGTTGCATCTGCTGGGCGAGTTGGCGCAGGTGTTCCATCGCCTCTTGGAAGGCGGGGTCGTTGCGCAGCGCCTCTTGGAGCTTGCGCAGAAACTCGCGCGCCTCTTGCGAGAGTTGCAACGCGCGCATCTGCTGTTGCAGCGATTCGAGCTGTCGTTGGAGCTGCTCTCGTTGCTCTTGGCTGAGCGGGTTGCCCTGCGCGTCCTTTCCCGATTGCAGTTGTCGCTGGAGCGCGTCGATTTGGCGTTGCAGGTCGCTCATTTGGCGTTGGGCGTCGGCGGCGTTGGCGGCGCGCATCGCCTGCATCGTGGCTTGCAGGCTTTGAAGTCGCTGTTGGAGCATCGCGCGCTGCTCTTGGCTGAGTGGGTTGCCCTGCGCGTCCTTGCCCCCTTGCAGCTGCTGTTGCAGGCTCTGCATCTCGGCTTGCATCTGCTGCGCCATCTGCTGCAGTTCGGGGCTAATCTGGGTGGGGTCTTGCTGTTCAGCGAGGCGTTGCAGCTGCTCACGGGCGGTCTGAGCTTGCTGGTTCAGCTGTTCGAGTTGGCGTTGCTGCTGCTGTTCGAGTTGGCGGGCTTGCTCGACCAGTTCGTTGTAGCGCAGCAGGGCTTCTTGCTTGCTCATCTTCGCCTCGCGGGCGCGCTTGTTGTAGAGTTCCACATTCTGCGCGATGCGTTTGGTTAGCGCGTCGGCGTCGGGCTTTTTCGCCTCTTCCAGAATCGGCTTAGCGACCTCCTGCACCTCTTGGGCGGTCTGCTGAATCTCTTTCTGCTCCTCGCGGCGTTCGGGCACTGCAATCGCGAGCAGTTGCGGCAGGAACTGCATAAACAGCATCAGCGCGACTGCGCCTACGAAGAGCTTTTGCCACTTGCCGAACTGCAGGCGCAAGATTTGTTGCGGGCGCGCGCGCTGCAGCGACTCGTGGGCATCCTCAATCAAAGGCGCGTCAAACAGATGTGCGCCGTCGGTATGCTCTAACGCGGTCTGCAGGCGTTCTTTGAGACCCCCGCGGCGGTCAATCAGCTGCGCAATCGCTGCATCCGAGACGCGAATCAGCAGTCCGTAGAGTGCGCCCATCAGCACGCCGAGCGCTACGCATGCGCCCAACTGCCAAGAGTAGACGACCACTAACCCACGCCAGTCCAGCACGCTGAGAATCGTAGCGACCAGCGCGCCTGCCACGCCTGCCATCGCGCCATAGCGCCACATTAGCAGCATGCGCACGCGCTTACGATACGGACGCAGGCGATCCGACCAGTTCCAAGCGTTCAACGCCATCGTGTCGCCCCCT
>CALGZO010000179.1 GCA_937934465.1 uncultured Fimbriimonadales bacterium
CAACTGTTCGAGCCGAGCGCGATTATCCTCACCAAGCTCGATGAGGCGGCGCGCGTGGGCAACTGCGTTAACTTGGCGTTAGAGGCGGGGCTACCGTTGGCGTACTTCACGACGGGGCAGCGCGTGCCCGAAGACATCTGCCACGCAGACGCCAAAACCCTAACGCACAGGGTCATCAGCGAACTCGCGCCCAGCGTTGCATTTGGAAACGGCGTTGAGGTATAATTAACGGCGCGCGGGAGTAGCTCAGGGGTAGAGCATCGGCCTCCCATGCCGAGGGTCGCGGGTTCGAATCCCGTCTCCCGCTCCATCAACGCCGCATCGAGACCCCCAGTATCGCCCCGACCAATCCACAGGCAGGCGCGAGCAGCCCATACGCGCGTATCAGAGTGGGCGTGATGGCGTCCCACGCGCGATACTGCCACATATCTGCGTAAAGCAAGAGCAAGGCGTAGGCGACAGGCGGCGTCAGCAGCGCGTAAAGCCCGACGCCGACTCCGACCACGCCGCGCCGTTCAACCCGACGCGCCAGCCACGCCAGTAGCCCCAAAACCAGCGGGCTGACCAAGAGAATGGCGGCGATTGGCGCGAGGTTGAACGCGCCCAGCGCGTACCAGCGCGGCAGGTCGCGCAGCGTCGGCGGGTAGCCCAACAGCGTCCAGAACACGCTCAGCCACAGCGGGAACACCGCCCACAAGAGTAGCCCTGCGCCCAGCGTGCGCACGGCAAGTCCGAACCCGACGCGCAGCCACATCCAACGCCGCGCGCCCACGCCCCGACTACCGACCGTCGCCACGCTTACGCTCCTCTTGTAAGCGATATAACTCCATCAGCGCGGAGAAGGGGTCTAATGGGTTGCGCGCGCGCTCCTCGTCCAACTCGCGGATACGCTGATTAATCTGGCGGTTCAGCCGAACCGCCGAGTAGACCAGCAGCGCGATAATCGCCAAGCACGCCAGTACGAACGGGACATTCATCGCCGTATCGCTTGGAGTATACCAGTGTGGTGCGCGTGGCAAATCGCGACGGCGAGCGCGTCGGCGGCGTCGTCGGGTTTGGGCGGCGTCGGCAGGCTCAGGAGCCGTTGCACCATCGTCTGCACTTGGGGCTTGTCTGCGCCGCCGTAGCCTGTCACGGCTTGCTTCACCTGTAGGGGGGTATACTCGCGCCACTCGATGCCCGCTTCCGCCGCGACGAGCAACGCGACGCCTGCCGCACGCGCCACCTGGATTGCCGTGCGGCGATTCGTGCTGAACAGCAGTTGCTCGGTCGCCAGCGCGTCGGGCTGATAGGTCTCCACCAACTCGCGCAGCCCGCGGTAGAGATGAAGCAGCCGTTCGTGGGCTGGTGTGGTTTTGGGCGTCTCCAGCACGCCGTGCGTTAGTGCGCGATAGCGGTTGCCCACCGATTCCAACACGCCGTAGCCCATCGTCGCCGTGCCTGGGTCCACGCCTAAGATAATCATCTACCCTCGCTGCCTGCCCTATTCGCCGCACGGGATGAGACTCCTCCTTGTCCGCCGAGCGTCCTGTCGTCCAAACAGTTTCTCAGGGTCTCAATAGGTATAATCCCCCACGCTATGCGCAAGCGTCGTCGAAAGCCCTTCCAGCGATATTTCACAGTCAGTGAGGCGAACGCTCTGTTGCCTGAACTGCGCGTCAAGCTCCTGAGGCTACAGGCGATGCTCCAACGCCTGCGCGAAGAGTACGGCGAAAAAGAGCTGGAACTGCTCCAACGGGAGCGCACCAACGGCAAGCACCCCGAATGGGACGAATCGAGCGTCGCGCGTGAAATCCACAAAGCCGTCGATGAGCTGCACAAGATGGGCATCTACCTCAAGGATATCGAGGAGGGCATCGTGGACTTCCCCCACCTACGCGACGGACGCGAGGTGATGCTCTGCTGGCGGCTGGGCGAGGAGCGCGTGCAGTATTACCACGAGCTCGACGCAGGCTTTCGCGGGCGCAAACCCCTCTGGGAGGACTGAATCGATGCTCTGCGTGCGTGCGCCGGGGCGCGTGAACCTGATTGGCGAACACACCGACTACAACGACGGCTATGTGCTGCCCGTCGCGATTAGCTTGGAAACGCGCGTGTATGCCCAACCGCGCGAGGACACGAAATGCATCCTCTACTCGGATACGCTGGACGAGCAGGCGGAGTTCGACCTGCGCGCGATTCCTGAGCCGACCGAGCTGCCGTCGGGCTTTGTGCGCTATGTGGCGGGCGTCGCGTGGGCGTTGCAGCGACACACGGGACGCACGCTCACGGGCGTTGAGGCGACCATCTGCAGCGACTTGCCGCTGGGCGCAGGGCTGAGCTCCTCCGCCGCGCTGGAAGCGGCGTTCGCCACTCTGTGGAACACGCTGGACGACCTGCGCTTGGACAAGTTGACGCTGGCGCAACGGTGTCAGCAGGCGGAGCATGTGTACGCAGGGGTGCAGTGCGGGCTGATGGATCAAGCCGCGAGCCTGCTGTGTGAGGCGGGGAGCGCGCTGTTTCTCGACACGCGCACGCTGTTCGTGCAGAGCGTCGCTTTGCCCCCCAACTGGGCGATTGTGGTGGCGGATACAGGCAAGCCGCGCGCCCTCGCCGAGTCGGAATACAACCTGCGCCGCGCCCAGTGTGAAGACGCGACGCAGGCGTTTCGGAATCTGCTGAGCGAGGAAGTTATCGCCCTGCGCGATGTCAGCCCTGAGCAAGCCGCGCTCTACCTGCCGCTGTTGGAGGAGCCAGCCCGACGACGCGCACGCCATGTGATTGGCGAGAACGCCCGCGTGTTAGAGTTCCTAACCGCGCTGCGCCACGCCGACGCCGAGCGCGTGCGGAGCCTCACGCTCGCCTCGCACGCCTCCCTGCGCGACGACTACGAGGTCAGCTGCGCCGAGCTGGACGCGATGGCGGAGGCATGCATGCACGCTGGAGCGATTGGCGCACGGATGACGGGCGCAGGCTTCGGCGGCGCGTGTATCGCGCTGGTGGAAAAAGCATCGTTGGGGCAGTTCCTGCACACAGCAGAGCAATATTATCGGCAGCACGCCTCCTATGAGCCGCGATTCTGGGCGTG
>CALGZO010000180.1 GCA_937934465.1 uncultured Fimbriimonadales bacterium
GGCGTAGTGGCTCTGCGCCCCGCCTGAGTAGCCTTGCGCCTCGCCTTGCTGCAGGGCGAACATCCCCCACACCCCAAGAATGGCGAGGCACGGCGCGATGAAGAAGCCACGCCACACGCCTGACGGCGCGTTCACCCAGCGTGCGGTGCGCTCGAAACGCAGCGCCTCCACCACGAGCCACAGCAGAGCCGCCCCGCGCAGGTCGGGCAACGCTACCATCATCTGTTGAGGAAGCAGCACGCGCCCCAGTATCGGCAGGGCAATCATCACGCTGAACAGCCCGCTGTTGGCGACCGCCGTGCGCGTGCGACCGCCGTCCAACAGGAACGCATATCCCAAAAGCCCGACGCTCATCAGCCAGAAGACGCCCTCCCAAGCCGACGCCGTCAGCGTCAGAGCAACCAGCCCCAACACAAAGTAGTTGGCGATACTAAACATCGCCCACAACGCGAGCGCGTCGAGGAAAGTCAGCCCCAGCACGCGAGCCGTCAGCGCGTAGAGGGGCAGCCAGAGGCTCATCGTGAGCAGGCGGAACATCAGGTCGGGCAAGCCGCGCTGGATGAGCAGGGTATGCGCGGTATGGGGCGTCAGGCGCAACTGCTCGAAGTTGCCCGTGCGCACATCGTGGGCGAACGACGGGTCGGGCAGGCGTCGCTCGACCCAGCCACGCGACAGCAGGTGCATCAGCGTCAGCCACCCCAGCAGCGCGTGTACGCCCGCCCCGCCTTTGAAGTTCGCCGCCAACGGCAACACGAGCGACCCAACCAACCCCGTCCCCAACGCGAACAGCCAACTGCCGCGCAACAGCTCAAACACAGCCACACGACGGTACATCACCCCCCAGAACATCAGCCCGTCGAACCACTCGCGCGGCGTCGGCTCCGTCGTCTGTACCCCTGAAACCGCCATCGGCGTCTAAATATACTCTCCACGCGCCGATTCCTGCCCGATTGGGGGTATCCTTATAGCGCGATGTTCTGGCGCGTGGCGTTGACGGTGTTTGTCGTAGACCAACTGACCAAGTTCTGGGCGACCGCGAGCCTCAACTTAGACCAATCGCTGCCCGTGTGGCCGCCGTACTTCTATCTGACGCTGACGCACAACACGGGGATTGCGTTCGGGATGCTGGAGGGGCGCGGCTGGCTAACCATTCCGCTCACGCTCGCCGTTGTGGGGGGCTTGATGTGGTATCACTATCGCCACAAGCCGTCGCGGGGGGTGCAACTGCTCACGGGGCTGCTGCTCGGCGGCGCGCTGGGCAACTTCATCGACCGTCTCCGACTCGGCTATGTGGTGGATATGTTCGATTTCGTGGTGTGGCCTGTGTTCAATGTAGCGGACATGGCAATCACTGGCTCGCTGATAGGGTTGATGGCGCTACAGTTTTGGGGCGCGCGTCAGGCGGAGACGCCCAACGCCCCAGAGGAAATCCGATGAGACCTGAGCTTATCAAGATTGGTCCGCTCACGCTCTACACCTACGGTTTCATGTGGATGGTGGGGATATGGCTTGCCGTATGGCGGGCGTTGCGCCTTGCCCCACGCTACGGCGTCAAACCCGACGATGTGCTGGATGTGGCGTTCTGGAGCGTCGGATGGGGGATTGTCGGCGGGCGGATTGCGTTTGTAATCACCAACTGGTCGCAGTATGCGCCTGACCCTCTGAGTGTGTTTCGCGTCTGGGAAGGCGGCATGTCGTACTTTGGCGGTTTCGGGCTGGCGATTGCGACGGCAATCTATATTATCCGCAGGCGTCGGATCCCAGTTTGGCAACTCGGCGATTTGGCGGCGCCGTCGCTGGCGCTGGGCTACGCGATTGCGCGGATAGGGTGCTTCGGCGCAGGATGCTGCCACGGCGCGCCGACCAATCTGCCATGGGGCGTGCAGTTTCCCGAACACGACCACGCTGTCCACCCCACGCAGCTCTACGCGACGCTGATGAACCTGCTGATTTTCGTTGGGCTGTCGTACTGGGCGTCGCGCCGACGGTTCGAGGGGCAGCTCTTCGCGGCGTTTCTGACGCTGCACGGGCTGTATCGGTTCATCAACGAGTTCTTCCGTGCAGGGGCGACCTCCGCGTTGGCGTTTGGCGTGTTCACCTACGGGCATATCGTCGCGGCGTCGCTGATAGGGGTAGGTGTTGTTTTGTATCAGCTGCTCGCGCTGCAGCATCAGCAAGCCGCCTCTCGCAACGAGCGTTCCACTACATCACGCTGATAGCGAGCAGCCACGATTCGAGGCAGTCGGGCGCGTGGGCGAGTTGTTGGAGGCGCGGGTGGCGCGGCATCGCTTGGCGCAGGATTTGCAACGCGCTGCCGTAGTCGCCGTAGGCGTAGGCGCGCAGCGCGTCCGAGATTTCGGGCTGCTCACGCAGGCGCAACGCCAAGGCTTTCTCGACCAAGCGGTCGCGGCGCGGCTCATCGGCGGTGAGCAGCGTGTAGAGCGAGTCGTAGCGCCCCATCAGCTGCGCTGCGCTCAGCGCGATTTGCTGTCGCGCCAAAGGCGACGCTGCGCGCGCCATCTGTTGCAGTATCGGCTCGAGGTCGCCCTCGTCGCCGTGCTTGGCGAGCGCACGGGCTAACGATGCGATGACCGCAGGTTCGCTCTCCACTTGCAGGCGCGTTCGCAGGATGGGCGCGAGGGCGGCTTGGCGGGGCAGCATCGCCAACGCCATCGCAGCGTCGGCGCGCACATCTGCCCCTTCCGACTCCAGCCAGCGGATGAGCTGCTGCGAATCGATGCACTCTTGCACGGTGTGGGCGTCAGCGCGGTCTAACGCGGCGGCGATAGCTTCCAGTAAGCTCGCCTGCTCCAGAGGACCGGGCGCTGCTTCCAGCCGTTCCATCAAGGCGGGCAAGGCGCGCGGGTCGGCAATCTGCTTGAGCGCGTGAATCGCGGCAATCCGCGCCTCTATTCGCTCGTCGTGGAGCAGGTCGGTCAGTTCGTCGGTGGCGTCGGGCGCGCCAATCGCGCCGAGCGCTTCGGCGGCTTCGATGGTCAGACCGCTGGCAGGGTCTTTGAGCAGTTGCATCAGTGCAGGCACGGCGCGCGCGTCGCCAATCGCGCCCAGCGCTTTAGCCGCTTCGCGACGCACCTCTGGGATGGGGTCGCGCAACGCGCTGATGAGCTCCTCCACAGCCAGTGGGGTCTTCTCCTGCGCCAGCGTGCGCACGGCGTTCAGGCGCGTGGCGACATCCGATTCGCGACGCAGTTGACGCATCGCGCGCCAGCCGCGCGGACGCGCCGACGCCCGCAGCTGCGACAGCACATAGCGCGTGGAACGCTCGTCAGGCTCGCGTATCCCGCGCAGCCACGGCAACGCGCACAGCCGAAACAGCGACGCCAGCGCGAACACCAAGAAAAAGCGCGTCGGGTCCGCCACAAACGGCTTCAAACCCTCCATCAGCGCGCCGCTGGTCAGCGCCGCCAAACCGCCCATCAACGCGACCACCGCACTCAACGCGCCCATATAGACCGCCCGCTGCTTCGGCGGCGCGACCGCCACATTCAAATTGAACTGCGTCAGCCCCACGCCTGCCCACAACGCGCCCGCCAACACCTGAATAAAGTAAATCACCCCCACGCTCCACCCATACTGCTCGGGATCGGTCAAAAACCACAGGTACGGCAGGAACACCACGCCCCACAACGAGAGCGTCAAGAGCGGTTTATTGCCGAACTTGTCCGCCAAGTAGCCCCACACAGGCATCGCCAAGCTGCTAAACAGCGCGGCGATTAGCCCCGACACCTGCACCATCAGGTAGGGCATCTTGATTTGCTCCAGCATATACACCGTGAAGAACTGCCCAGCGAACATCTGTCCCCAGATGAGAAAAGTATTGAAGCCGAGCAACATGCGGAAGTTGGGTGTGCGGAACGGCTCGCGGTAGAACTCCAGCACGCCGCGTAGCCCTTTGCGCTCGGCGGGGGTTCGAGGCGGCTCTGGCATCTGGCGCAACGCCCACAACGACAGCAGCAGAAACAGCGCGCCCAGCCCGTACAGCACGCCGAACGCCAGCGATTCCGAGAATCGCTGGTACTTTACCGCCTGATCCAGAAAAATCGCGGGCGGCAACGCCGACGCCGCCGAGACCAACCCCAATATCATATTGCGACGCCCAAAATAGCGTCCGCGATAGTCGGGCGGCACCAACGCGCTCAGCCACGCCAGAAACGCCGGTCCCGCAAACGAACCGAGTATCGCCGAGAGAATCAGCAACCCTGCGAACAGTTGCAAGCGCGGCGCAGCGTCGCTCAAAAACGGCAAGAGTGCAATCGCAATAAACGGCAGGCGCGAGTAGAGCGCGTAGCGCAGCACCAACTGCTTTTGGCTCGGCGCGGTGTCGGCTAAATACGCCGTGAGTATCTGCAGCGCGCCCGCCAGCGACGGTACGGAAGTGATGATTCCTATCCACAGGTCGTTCGCCCCGAACGCGCGCGCCAAGCCTATCTGGAACGCGCCAGAGGTGAGCGCAACGAACAGCGTGAAGAACACCGCGTCCCAGTTCGCCCAGCGCAACCCCCGCGCGATTTCGAGGCGCGATAAGCCGCGCTCTGAGGGCGTCATAGGGCGCGCACCTCCACCCGCCAGTCCACGATGTCCAAGTCGGGGTCGGGGGCGTCCCCACGCGGCTCTAAATTCGTATCGGCGTTGCGCACAATCCGATTTTGGTCGATGCGCAGATTCAGATATTGGCTCACGCCGAGCGCAGGGTCGCCCAGCGCGTCCACCACCTTGGGCGTCAGGTCGTTCGGGTCTATCGGAACACGGTCGGTGGCGACGATGTTAAGCTGGATGAATCGCATCTGCTGGGCATCGACAGGGTTGGGAATGAGCTGCGTGAGGTCGATTTCAAAGCGCAGGCGGCTCGACTCTGCCCCCACAGGCTCGCTGAAGCGCGGCGCGCCCAGATATTGGAACACCGAGAGGTTCGTGTTCGGCTGCACGCGGTAGAGCGCGTAGCCGCCTGCAGGTTGAAGGTTATCGAAGCGCATGAAGTGCGTGAACGCGCCTGCCGCGAAGCCGTTGCCCCACGGCGGCGCAACCACAGGCACGGGTCCCGACTGTCCTGTCGAGTCGTTGCTGAGATTAAATAGCACAAAATAGTGATAGTCAGGTCGGATGCGCCCTGCCACCTGCACTTCCACCACGATACGGCGCACGCCGCCCGCTGTAGGCGTATCGGGAAACCGCGCACATGCCGAGCAACCGAGCAGCAGCAGCCCACTCCATGCCCGAACCGCGCGTGCAAATGCACGGGATGCGCCTACCTGCATAGCATGGAGTATACCTCTATGCCCCCTTCTGGAAGAACATAATGTATTCGTGCTTAAACACATAAAAGTGATGCCTCAAAGCGCGATACCGCCACAGACTGTACTGACCTCGCTTGCCACGATTCTCTTGAATATCCTTGACACATATGCTCTTCAGCCGAAAAC
>CALGZO010000181.1 GCA_937934465.1 uncultured Fimbriimonadales bacterium
TATCGCGAGAACCCCGTCTACCGCTTCTTTGAGCATATGTATATTGGGTTGGCGGCGGGCTACTCGCTGGGACCTGTGACCATCGATATCCTCTATCGCTACTGGGTCGAGCCGATTTGGGTGCAGGGCTACTGGGCGTGGACGTTCGTGGTACCCTACGGGATGTATCTCTACTTCATCTTCAGCGAGCGGTACGGTTGGATTAGCCGTATTGTGATTGGCACGCTGATTGGCGCGTCGTCGGGCGTGTTCTTCCAGCAGTTCAGCTCGCTCTACCTACCCCAGCTCAACAGCACGCTCAAAAAGCCCCTCTGGATAGGCAGCGCGAACCCCGACATGACCGTAGGGATGGTGATTAACAACATCCTATTCGTGGCGATTCTGCTCGCGGTGCTGACCTACTTCACTTTTTCGTATGAGCAGCGCGGTCCGGTCAAGCGGGTGGCGATTTGGGGCAGATGGTTCCTGATGATTGGGCTGGGCGCGATTTTCGGCAACACGGTGATGGCGCGTATGGCGCTCCTGATTGGGCGCATCTACTACCTGTTGAACGACTGGCTAATGTTGCGTGTGGGAGGCGGCTAACATGAGCATCTATCGGAATCGGGTCAGCAAGTTGCAGCAGGCAATGCTGCGCGAGGGCGTCGATCTGTTTCTGGCGTCGACGCAGGTGAACATGCAGTACCTCAGCGGTTTCTCGGAGCCGCCGCTGGAGCGGCTGATGTTCCTGCTGACGCCGCAGCAGGGCGACCCTGTGTGGTTCGCGCCTGCGCTCAGCGCGGAGAGTACTGCCACGAACCCTGCAGGGTGGCAAGTGCGCTATGTGTGGCACGACTCGGACGGTCCCACCCGCGCGTTGGAAGCCTGCACGCGCGATTACGACCTGGAGACTGCCACCATCGCGGTAGACGATGAGATGCCCGCGAGTTTCCTGCTGACCTTACAAGACGCGCTGCCAGCCGCGCTCTTTCGGCGCGGCGGCGAACTGATGGGGTGCGTGCGCGCGGTCAAAGACGCGGATGAGCTGCAGTGCATGCGCGAAGCCGCGCGCCTGACCGACGACGCGCTCGCCGCCGGACTCGAACGCTGCATGGAGGGCTACAGCGAGTGGGCAGTGGCGTTAGCCATCCAGCGCGCCCTGTTCGATTCGGGGTCTAAGCTCGCCTTCGGTATCCCGCTTGTCGCTGCAGGCGAGATGAGCGCGCTGCCCCACCACACGACCAGTCAACGCCCCCTGCAAAAAGGCGATGTCGTGGTGATGGACTACGGGGGCGTGTATCAAGGCTACTGCAGCGACATTACGCGCGTGGCAAGCGTCGGGCGCGCCCCCGACGAGGCGAAAGCCATCTACGCAATCGTGTACGAGGCGCACATGCGCGCCCGCGAGACCGCCAAGCCGGGCGTACCTGCCCGTGAAGTGGACGCCGCCGCGCGACGAGTCATCGAAAAAGCAGGCTACGGCGACTACTTCATCCACCGCACAGGACACGGCATCGGTCTCTCGGTGCATGAACCCCCCTACCTCGCGCAAACCTACGAGGGCGTCCTCGAAGTGGGGCACTGCTTCACCATCGAGCCAGGCATCTACCTACCCGGCAAGTTCGGCGTGCGCATCGAGAATGTGTATGTCATCACCGAGAACGGCTGCGAGTCGCTGAACGCCGAACCGCCAATGCAAATCCGAGAGATCGAATAGCGCCGCGCCCGCCCTAAAAACCTTGACCCATCCTGCCGATAATCCGAATCACTCGGAGGGAACTGGATGTCATTCCTGCAAAAAATCTTGGGCGTCGGCAGAAGCCAATCGTACGATTCGGGAATCAAGTGCTATGATGATGGGCGCTTTGAGGACGCGCTGAAGCTATTTGAGCATGCGCTCACCGAGACGCGCGATGTGATGGTGCAGAAGTTGGCGCGCTTTTATATCGCCGAGTCGCACGCGCAGTTAGGTCAGGCGGCGCTGCGACGGGGGCAGTACGAGACTGCCGTGGAACACTTCCAGCGCGCGCTGGAGATACACCCCCACTACGCCGATTTACATTTCTCGCTGGCGTTCGCTGTGCGCAAGTTGCGCGACTATGACCGCGCCGCGCTCCACCTCAAGGAGGCGTTGCAAATCAACCCACGATTCGCGAAAGCCGTGCTGTATCAGGGTATTGTATGGTACGAGACGGGCAGGCGCGAGGACGGCTTGCGACGCATCGAGGAGGCGATACAGTTAGACCCCAGCTTCGACCGCGCCCGCTACGAGCAAGCGCTGGAGCATGACCGCGCAGGGCGATACGATCAGGCGATTGCGCTCTTCGAGACGCTCAGCTCCAACAGTACCGACGACGCGCTCTACCATGCGCAGTTAGGCGATGACTTGTACCGCAGGGGCAACTTCGCGGCGGCGGTGGACGAGTACCGCAAGGCGTTGGCAATTCGCCCGAACTTTGCCGACATCCGCAACCACTTGGGCATGGCGCTCGCTGCGCTGGGCAAGGAAGAGGAGGCGGTCGCCGAGTTCGAGCGGGCGTTGGAGATTAACCCCCGCTATCTGGAGGCGCGCTTGAACCTCGCGTTCACCCTACGCGACTTGGGGCGCATCGAGCAATCGCGCGAGCATCTCCAAGCCGCGCTGGATATCGACCCTGAGAACACCCTGGCGCGCAACGCGCTGCGCGACTACGCGGCGTAGCTATTTTGTGTGGCTGTAGGGGGCTTCACGCAGGCGCAGTGTGGCGCGCGACGCGCCGCGCTGCGCCGTGATTTCGACATCCGCCAGCTTCACATCCTTGGGCAGCTCAATCCGCCAGCGATTGGCGTCAGGGCGCACGACCTTCAGCGTCCGCTTTTGCACACGCGCCTGCACCTTCGAGTCGCCTGGCGAGACCTCGCCCTCAATCGCTGTCGCGCCGCGCACTGTCCATATCAGAAACGGCTCGCCGCGACTAATCGCGCGCATGTAGGCGACCATCGTCTCCAGCTCATCCGTGCGCATGCCAATCGCGCCGGGCATGCTCTCCACCACCTCGCGCAACTCGCTCGCCGAGGCATACTTCTGCTCGAAGCCCCGCTCTAACATCGTGCCTTCCTTGCCGTGACAGCTGCTACACTTGCGGTGGAACACTTCCACTGCCTTAATCGGCGCAGGGTTCAGACCGCCCCCGCCGACGGCGACCGCCATCAGCAACGCCAGCGTCAATCCCGCGCTAATTGCTCTTCGCATTCCGTTCACCTACCCACGAGATTCGATAGATTCGGTTGGTGGTATCGCAGCTGAACAGCACGCTGCCGTCGGGCGACTCCACGCAATCCACAGGGCGCGCCAAGACCTGATTGCTCGGCGTCAGCGTCTTGACAATCGTCAGGCTGCCGTAGGGCTTGCCCGTCACGGCGTCGAACAGCACGCGCTCGACGCGATAGCCGTCGGGCTGTACACGGTTCCACGACCCCCGACACGCCACGAATAGGTCGCCCTTGTGCCCCGGAAAGTGGTCTTTGGTGAGGAAGGTGAAGCTGTTGGCTGCCCAGTGTGCGCCGAAGCTCCAAGCGGGGGGCGTGGTCTTATCGGCGAGTTCCACGATGTCTTTGCGGTTCTGGAACTCGATACGCGGGAGTTTCTGACCTGTGATGAAGGGATGTCCGTAGAACTTGCCTTCCTCGTAATGGTTCAGTTCGTCGGGTGGGTTGTAGTCGGTGATGGGCTGAAACTGCTGCGGGCGTTCCCCCAGCGTGCGTCCGAACCAGTCGCTGCCGTGATCGACGCCCCATATCTCGTCGGTACCGGGGCGCAGGCGGAGCTTCTCGGTGTTGCGGATACCGCTGCAAAACAGCGTCTTGCCCGTCCCGTCCTTATTGAACCGCCAGATTTTCTGTCGCTCGGTCTCGGTCTCGTCGTTGATGTTGCCCGAGTCGCCGATGCCTGTGTAGATATATCGTTCGGTGACTAAGATGGGTCGCCACCAGTGTCCGCCGCCGCGCGGGAGCTGCCCTTCGGGGATGACGGTCTGCACCTCGTCGGCTTTGCCGTCGCCGTTTGTGTCGCGGGCTTTGTGGATGGCGCCGGTCTGCGCGAACCACAGCCAGCCGTCCGCGAAGTGCATGCCGTGAACGGTCGGGTAGCCCTCCACGAAGGTATTCACAATCTCGTAGCGTCCGCCGCGCCAGCGCAAGGCGAGTATATCGCCGCGATTGGGACGGCTGAGGTACAGAGTGCCTTTGTCGTCGAACTCCATAAATCGCGCGTTGCCCAGATTCTCGGCGACCAAATCGACGCGATAGCCCGGACGCACCCAGAAGGCGGGCACGCCCTGCCCACGCACGCCTGCTGTGGGGGGCGGCGGCGACGCTTGCGAGCGCGGATTAGCGGCGCGCTGCGCGGTAAGACAGCCAATCAAAACGCTGGTCATCAACACGCCCCATCCGAAGCCGAGCGACACTTGCCGATTCATCACATCGGGATTATACCCCCGACAGCCCTCCCGCGCCGAATAAGCCGACAGGGCGCGTGCGGTGTGCTACAATATCGGGCGTGCAGCGAATCAGCGGTTGGGTCTTGACGCTGGGCGTATTGCTCTCGACAATCACGGCGGGCGCAATCGCCCTGCAGCGACTGAAGGTGGAGCAGGCGAACCGTTCGGTCGAGTTGGTGTTAGATTATCTCGATGTGGCGTTGTGGGCGAGCGCGGACGGCAAGACGGTCGCGCAGTGGCTGGGCGAGTTCAGCACGCCGTTCAGCGTCGCGCTCACGGAGGGCACGCTCGCCGAGTGGGGCGCGCCGTCAGCCGAGCCGACGCCTACCTACTGGCTCAGCGAGGCGCGGTTCCAGCAGGCGAAGCGGATGCTGGCGTTGAAAGCGCGGGTGAGCCTGTCGCCCCCGACGCAGCCGCCGTTCGTGACGGTGCGCTCCGAGCGCGGCGCAGTGTTCTATGTAGAAGGCGAGCCGTCGGCTATCGCGCAGATTGGGCTGGGGTTAGACCCTGTGCAGGCGGCGCAGGCGCGTGCAGGGGGTAAGCCTATCGTGGCGCGGCTGTTCAATCCGCAGGGCGTCTCGCCGCTCGCGTTGCGGGGCAGTCTCCTGCTCGCGCGTGAGCAGGGCGCGTCGCTAATTATCTTCGCGGGCGACCAAGTGCTGGGCTACCGACGCGGGCTACAAGCGACCGCGCAGACGATGCAAGCCCACGCGCTCCGATTCGGCGCTATCGAGTTCGCACGGCAGATGGGCGCAGGCAACCTCACGCAAGCGATGCCCCACCAGACCGTGCGCGTACACAGCATCGGCGCCGCCGAATCGCTTACCCTCGCGCCCAGCGAAATCGTCGAACGCTCCGAACGCGCCGTGCAGGAACGCAATATCCGCGTGCTATATCTGCGCGCGGCGGGCGCGGACACTGTGGTTCTGCGTGAGATTATCCAGCAACTCCACACTCGCTTGAGCCGTTCGGGCTATGGGATACGCGAGTCGGGCGCGCGCCCTTTTGAGCCGTTGCAGCCAGCGGTGTGGCAGTTCGCGCTGATGGGCGCGGGCGTCGGGACGCTGCTGGGCTGGCTACTGGCGCAGTGGCGGGGCGCAGGCTACGGGGCGTTGTTGCCTATCGCTTGCGCGGTCGGGTTCGCGCTCGTCTGCATCACGCCTCTGGGGCGCAAGCTGGTCGCGCTTATCGCCGCGCTGGCGTTTCCCACCGTGGGGATGATAGCCCTTGCAGGCGCGGCGCGCGGGCGCGCGTACACGCTCAGCGTACTCGTAAGCTTGCTGGCGTTGCCTTTCGCGTGGAGTTTGCTGGGCGCGCTGCACATCGTGGGGTTGCTCGCCGAGACGCCTTTCCTCGTCAAGGCGGACCAGTTCATCGGCGTCAAGGCGGCGCACGCGCTGCCCCTGCTGCTCGTGCTGGCGTTCTACGCGGCGTATACGGCAGGGCGCTGGGACTTCTGGCGCGAGTGGCTCGCCCGACCCGTGCTGTGGGGGCAGACGGTGTTGGCGTTGGCGGTGCTGGGCGCGTTGGGCTTGATGCTCATCCGCACAGGCAACGAAGCGCCAGGCGCTGTGCCCGATTGGGAGCTGCGCCTGCGCGCCCTGCTGGAGACCGTCATGAATGTACGCCCGCGCACCAAAGAGTTCTTGATAGGACACCCCGCGCTGGTGGTCGCGGTGGGGCTACTGCTCACGCGCCAGCAATCGTGGCTGCCGCTGGCGATGTTTCTGGGCGCGATTGGGCAAGTGTCCATCGTGAACACCTTCTGCCACCTGCACAGCCCGCTGATGGTCTCGCTGCAGCGCACGGCATGGGGCGCAGCGATTGGCGTCGCGCTCGGCGTAGCGGCATGGATTATAGCCCTGCAAAAAATCACGCGCCTGCCAATAATAAACGCAGGAGGCGTTGGGAACCATGCAGGCGACGCTGAAGACGACATCGAAGAAACATAAACTGACCCTAACCGGTGAGATAGGTTTCGCCGAGACGAACGCGCTCTGGGACGCTGTGCAGCAGATTGCGCAGTCCCCCAAAGCGACCGACATCGACTGGAGCAACTTGAGCCGAATCCACTACGCAGGCGTGCAGATGCTGTTCGCCCTGCGCAAATCGCTGGAAGAGCAAGGCTATAAACTGCAACTCGGCGAGCCGAACCCGAACCTCTATCAGCACCTCCACGCCCTCGGCGTGTGGGACGCGCTAATACAATCCTAACCTCAAGGGAGCGCAGCGATGGATAGCTTGATTCAACTGTTTTACGACGAAGCGAACGAGATGGTCGAGGGGATGGAGCAGGTACTGCTCGCGCTGGAGTCGGGCGAGCCAGACCCCGAAACGGTGAACGCGCTGTTCCGATACGCGCACTCGTTCAAGGGCAACAGCGCCGCGATGGGCTTCACCCACCTGAGCAAGTTCACGCACGGGTTGGAAAGCGCGATGGAGGCGCTGCGCAAGGAACAGCGCCCGCTCACCCCCGAATTGGCGACGCTGATGTTGCAAGCGGTGGACCTGATTCGCGCCATGCTGGAACGCACTCGCACGGAGGGCGATGTGGGCGACCCTGCATGCGAGACGCTGCTGCAGCAGATTACCGCCGCGCTGAACGGCGAGCCTGTCCAAACGCCCGCGCCCGCCGAGCCGTCCACCAACGCGGCGAGCCGCGCGACCGAGCCAAGCGCCGACGCGCCTGAACCGAGCGCGCCGCAGTATCGCATCTTCTATCAGCCCGCGCCCACCCTCGGCGACGAGCATGACCCCCTCCAACTGCTGACCGAACTGCAAGAGTACGGACAGGTCATCGAGTGCCGCTTCAAAGAGCAGATTCCGCCTGTGGCGCAGCTCAAGCCCGACGCTTGCTACGGCAGCTGGGAGTTGGTATACGCAACGGCGTTCGAGCCTGCGATTGTGCGCGCCCTGCTGGAGCTGACGGCAGAGGGCGCAGAGGTGCGCATCGAGCCTGTGCAGCAGGCGTCAGAGCCGACCCCCGTCGCCGCGACGCCAACGCCCGCGCAGACCCCATCGCCCGAACCTGCGCCTGAGACGCCCAGCGTCGCAGCGACCGCCGCCGCCACTACCGCCGCCGTCGCCGCCGCAGGCAAAGCCGACTCGCAAAGCATCCGCGTCTCCACCGAGAAGATCGACGCGCTGATGAACCTCGTGAGCGAGATTGTGATTGCGCAATCGATGCTCACCAGCGCGCAGAACGCCGACACAGACGAGCGCACCCGCGCCGCAATCATGCAGATGGAACGCCATGTGCGCGACCTGCACGAGCGCGTGATGGCTATCCGACTGCTGCCCGTGAGCTACCTGTTCAACCGATTCCCACGCATGGTGCGCGACACCGCCGCCAAACTCGGCAAAAAGGTGAACTTCGAAATCGAAGGCGAGGAGACCGAGCTGGACCGCACCCTGCTCGAATCGCTGAGCGACCCGCTAACGCACCTGATACGGAACGCCATCGATCACGGCATCGAGCCGCCCGATGTGCGCCGTCAACAGGGCAAGCCCGAAACGGGAACCATCAAGCTCAGCGCGTACCAGTCGGAAGGGCGCATCTACATCGAGGTGCGCGACGACGGCAAGGGCATCGATACCGAGCGCGTGCGCCAAAAAGCCATCCAACTCGGCTGGATTACCGAGAACGACCACCCGTCCGACGAGACCCTCTATGACTTCATCTTCCAGCCGGGCTTCTCGACGGCGCAGCAGGTGAGCGACCTGTCGGGGCGCGGCGTCGGCATGGATGTGGTCAAGCGCAATGTGGAGAGTCTGGGCGGCAGCATCAGCGTGCAATCCAAGCGCGGCGAGGGCAGTCGGTTCCTGCTGCGCGTGCCGCTCACCCTCGCGATTATGGACGGCTTGGGGCTGACCGTCGCCGATGAGCATTACATCACGCCGCTCACCGCCGTCGTGGAGGCGTTCCAATACGAGAGCCTCCAACACACGGCGCTGTTCGACCAGCACGAGATGGTGAATGTACGCGGCGAGTTCATCCCGCTCGTGCGCCTGCGACAGTTCGTGGGGCTGCCCGACAACCGCCAAGACGGACTCGTCGTCGTGCTGGAGCAGGAGGGGCAACAAATCGCGTTGCTCATCGACTCCATCGCCGGTCAGCAGCAAGTGGTACTCAAAAGCCTTGAGGAGAACTTCACGCGCGTGCCCGGATTCGCTGGGGCGACCATCCTCGGCGATGGGCGCGTCGCGCTCATCTTGGATGTGTCGGACCTCATCCGACGCGCCCATCAAGCCAGCGAACGGCTCACCGCCGTCGCATAACTGAGGAGGAACCTATGACAACCACGAAACCTATCGCGGAAACGACAGAAACCATCACCGATGTGAACGCTGAGAAATATCTGGTGTTCCAGATTGGCAACGAGACCTACGGCGTGCCGCTGCTGCAGGTGCAAGAGATTCGCACCTACACGCCAGCGACGCGCGTGCCCAACGCGCCCAACTATGTGCTGGGGGTGATTAACCTGCGCGGCAACATCATCGCCGTCATCGACGCGCGCACTCGCTTCGGACTGCCGCCGCTCCCCGACGAGGAGTCGACCGTCGTGGTGGTGGCGCAGGTGAACGACAAAATCTTCGGCTTGCGCTTAGACTCGGTCTCCGATGTGATGGACATCCCGCTGGATCAGGTGCAGCCGACGCCGCCCATCGCCTCCGAAGCCACCCAGCGGTTCCTCAACGGCGTGGTGCAGGTCGGCGAGCGCGTGGTCATCTTGCTTAACCTGCGCGAAATCTTCGACATCGACGCGCTGAACCACTTGGCGGCATGAGTTCAATACCCACTCCTTCAGGTTCCCCCTACTGCGTAGGGGGAACCGTGCCTGCAGCCTGCTTGCAGGGTGAACCTTAGCATGCCCACTGTGCCGCTGCCTCAGCGTCGGCGAGACGCCAACCCTACAACGCCACGCATAGCGTCGCTTCAAGCGTAATTCGTGTCGCCCACACGATAGTTTTCGGCGGGCGCGAGTGATTATACTTAACACGCTATGTGTGGTATTCACCTATCGCTGGGTCAGCCGCCGCAGGCGAGCGTGCTGCACGACTCGCGCGAGAAGCACCTGCGCAATGTGCGCCAACTCACCTTCGGCGGCGAGAACGCGGAAGCCTATTTCTCCTTCGACGGCAAGAAGCTCATCTTTCAAAGCACGCGCCCACCCTTCAAAGCCGACCAGATGTTCACCATGAACATCGACGGTTCCGATGTGCGCTTGGTCTCCACAGGCAAGGGGCGTTGCACTTGTGGCTTCTGGTCGCCTGACGGGAAGAAAATCCTCTACAGTTCCACCGACTGGTGGAGCGAGGAGCCGCCGCCCCCGCCCGACCGCTCGCAAGGCTATGTGTGGCCCCTGCTGCCCTATCGCCTCTATATCGCGAACGCCGACGGCTCCGAGCGCGTCGCGCTTACGGACGGCGACGACTACAACGCCGAAGGCTCGTTCCACCCGCGCGGCGACCGCGTGCTGTTCACCACTACGCGCTGGGGCAATATCGATTTAGCGGAGCTGAACTTGCGCACGAAACGCATCAAACGCCTCACCACCGAAATCGGCTACAACGGCGGTCCGTTCTACTCGTGGGACGGACGCTTCATCGTCTATCGCGCTTACCATCCCAAAACCGAAGAGGAGGTCAAAGAGTTCCAAGACCTGCTGCGCAAGCGGCTCGTGCGCCCCAGTCAGCTGGAGCTGTGGGTGATGACCGCCGACGGCAGACGCAAACGCAAAATCAGCAACCTCGGCAAGGCAAACTTCGCGCCGTTTATGCAGCCTGGCAACCGTAGGATAATCTTCTCCAGCAACCATCACGACCCGCGCGGACGCGAGTTTGACCTGTTCGTGATTAACACAGACGGCACAGGCGTCGAGCAGATTACCTACACCAGCGATTTCGACGGATTCCCGATGTTCTCGCGCGACGGCAAGCAGTTGGTGTGGGCGTCGAACCGCACAGGTAAAGAGCCGGGCGAGACCAACATCTACATCGCCGACTGGGTGGAGTGATTACTCCATCCAGATTAGGGCGACTTGCATCGGCAGCGCGTCGACTCGCAGACGCACTGCGTGGTGGGGCGCGCTCTCCATCGTGAGCGTCTCGGTTGCGCCGTCGGGCGAGAGCGCACGCGCGGTCTTGGGGCGCAGCCAGCGCGGTAGATACGCCTCCAACGCAATCTCGCGCTGGGGATGGGAAAATAGCCGCAACCCAGTAAAAATACGAGTTTTGCCCGCGAAGTAGCCATATCTCGCAAAAATGCGGTATAATTAAGGTGCTGTATTGTCCGCTTTTGGGCGGCTCTTGAGTCTCTACTCAAATGTTGCTCAAGACCTTTGTAGGCGCGGCAAGGCAGCGCACATCAAAACTCACGAGAGGAGGTAGTACCATGAGACATGCACAACTGTGGCTGAGTAGTATTGCTATCGCTGCGCTGATGGCAAGCGCAAGCGCGCAGACTTGGGCCGAGCAAGGCGACGCGGGCGACCTGCCCAGCACCGCGCAAGTAGTTTCGGGCAACTTCGGCGACCCGCTGACCCAGATCACTGGCAGTATCGGAACGGGTGGCGATGTGGATATGTTCCTGATTTACATCTCTGACCCCGCGAACTTCTACGCCCACACTGGCTCCACGACTGCCACCACATTCGACTCCAAGCTCCACCTGTTCGACGCTAACGGCAACCCGCTGTGGATGGACGATGACGCGCCCAGCGATGTGGCAGGTTCCCTCGAAATTGGCTCGCTTCGGTCCTACATTGGAGGCGGCTCTGCTGCGGGCAACTATCGTAGCAGCGACACGCCGGGCACTGCTGGCTCTGCCACTTGGGGGCTGCCTGGTGCAGGATTCTACTATATCGCTATTTCCCACTGGCAGCGCAACTCTGCTGCTGGTAGTCAGAACCACTTCCACACGGGTTCACCGTATGATGGCATATATGCTCCAAAGGCATTGCTTGCGAACGCGCCTGTGAATGGCTGGACGGGAACATCAACCACTACGGGAACCTACACCATCTCTCTGCAAGGCGCCTCCTTTGTGCCAGAGCCGGCTTCTATGCTGGCGTTGGGCGCGGGTCTGGCGGGCTTGCTGGGTCTGCGTCGGCGCAAGAAGTAAGCCCTTGCTGTGAAGGAGGGTTCGTGTCGCGTCGGGGCGGGGGCAACCTCGCCCCGACGCTTTTATGTGAATTCATCGAGACGCCCCATCGCTCTCGCCGACTGGGTGGAGTGATTACTCCATCCAGATTAGGGCGACTTGCATCGGCAGCGCGTCGACTCGCAGACGCACTGCGTTTTGGGGCGCGCGCTCCATCGTGAGCGTCTGGGTTGCGCCGTCGGGCGAGAGCAGTCGCGCGGTCTTGGGGCGCAACCAGCGCGGCAAATACGCCTCCAGCGCAATCTCGCGCTGGGGACGGAACTGATAGCCGCGCGGGTGAACCTCGTAATCGTAGTTGGTGAGCCAGACGGCGGCGGCGCGCACGCCAACCAACATCGCCGCGTCCAGTTTGCGGGGGTTCGACGCGCTCAGCACGCGCACGCCGTTCGGACGCCAGTCCATACGCAGGAGATGCTCGCGCAGTGGTTTCAAGAGTCGGTTCAGGCGCGTCTGCTCCTCGAACGCTTCGCGCCCGTGCTGCACGAGCTGCTCGACTAAGGGAGCGCGTTCCGACTCTGGCAAGGCGCGGAGCGCGGGGATGCCCTTCGCCTCCATGTAATAGGTTCGGAACTCGTTCTCGTCGAAGCCGATGAACCACAGCACGCCCTTCGCGCCGCGGCTCAGTTGCAGCCAGAGTTGCACTCGAATCTCTTCGGGGGTGGGGCAGGCGCGTCCGAGTGCGTTGTTAATCCATATGCGCTCGTCCCACATGTGCGCCCCTTGCGCCCACACCCAGAACGGCAACGGCTCGCAGTTGAAGCGCAAATCCTCCGTGTAGGTCGCCGCGAGTTCGAGCATACCTGCCCATTCGTCGGGGGGCGTCTCATCGGGCATCGGCGCGCCGACGCGGTAGGAGTCGTAGCAGGCGATGTCGGGGATTTCGGCGAACTCTCCGAACCGCCGCGAACGCGCGAGGTTCAAATACACGGGCGGCTCGCCCTCACGGTCGCGAAACACTTTCGCCACACGCTCGCACAGCGCAGGCAGATGCCAGCCATCATATTCGGCAGGCTCGCTCCAGTCGGGTTCGTCTTTGATCATATAGGCGACGATGTGCTTGTTGTAGCGGTTGCGCTCGATGAACGGGGTTGCAGGGCGCGGGAAGCCGCAGAACGGGAGCGCGTAGAGGCTCTCGCGCGGGCAGATTTCGTTGAAGGCGCGCCGCTCGGTCTCGGTCAGCTCGGCTTCGGCGTCGTATACGAAAGTATCGAACCCGCGTTCGCGCCATGCGGCGCGCTCGGCGTCATCGCGCCAGACGCTCGTGCGCCACGCGCCGAGAGGGAACACGCGCGGCAAGGGGCGCACCACGCCGCCCAGCATCCACGCCTGATTGCCGACCCGCACATCCACCTGCAGGGGCAAGCTACGATGGGGCGCAGGCTCGGCAGGGAGCGTCGCGCTGAGGAAGTTCAGCCCGCCGTTCGGCTCGGCGTCGGGGGCGAGGGCGCGAAAGCGCAAGCTCCGCCCGTCCACGCGCAACCGCTCCACCACGCACGGACGCGCAGGGTCGTCGTTGCGCGCCACAACGGTCAGCCGACGCCCCTCCAGCCACGCGCTCGCCAGCACAGCAGGCGGCGTCTTCGACTCCAGCGTCGCCTGCGCTTGCGAGCCGTCGCTGAACCTCAACACCAACTCCATCGGCGCGCTGAGCAGCTCGCGCTGGAGATTCAAAATCAGCATCGCCGTCGCGCGCGGTGGGATACTCTCGTGCGTCAGCCGATACCAGTTGACGCCCTTCCCGCGCGGAATCGATTCAATGTCGCGCCCGTTCAGCAGGATCGAGCTCACGGCGCGTGCGCGACGCGCTGTATTGTGCAGATACACCCAGTATGTGCCGCCCAACTGTTTCAAACTCGGCTCCGGCTCGCGAATCCGCGCACTCGAGCGGTGGGGGCGATACCAATATTCCAACCGCATAAAGATATTGTACCTGTGCTTGGGATGGGTATACTATACTCAGGAGACCTACAGCGATGACTGAAGAACGCAGTTTCTTAGACGATCCGCGCCCGGAGGGGCGAGAGCCTATCCCTGCCGAGCGCGTGCCGATGCTGATTAGTGTGTTCGAGCAGATGGAGGCGGTGTCAGTGGTGCTGGCGTTCACCGTGCGTGCAGAAGGTGTGATGCAAAGCGACGCCACCTTCGGCGTGTGGATGGATGAGGAACTCCCTCACGAAGATAAAGTGGAGCACCTGCGCCAACTTGCCGCGCGCCTACATCCACTGGTGAACCCCGACTACTACTTAGACCTGATGCTGATTACCCCGCGCGACGCCATGCTCTGGCAGATGGCGACTCAGAACGGCGACCCCATCTACGCCCGCGACGAAGCCACTATTCAAGGGCAAATCACGCTGATTCAGAACCTGCCCCCCATCAGCGACGATGAACGCGATATCGATGTGATGCGCGTGATGTAGCCATACTGAACGGTCAACACGCAACTAAAGTCTGAAAATTTCGTATACAAAACTACATGCACACGCTGGAGTTTGAACTTCCCGAACAGGTCGATGCGCTGGTCGAGAAGGTGCGCGACTACGCGCCCGACGCCGATACCTCGCGCCTTGTGGAGGCGTACCTGTTCGCGGAAGAGCGGCATCACGGGCAACTGCGCAAGAGCGGCGAGCCGTATATCACGCATCCGCTCGCAGTGGCGCACATCTTAGCCGACCTGCAGATGGGCGTCAACACTGTGATTGCCGGGCTGCTGCACGATGTGCTGGAAGATACGCCAACCACTCCCGACGAGCTGGAGCAACGATTCGGCGCGACGGTGCGCCAGCTGGTGGAAGGCGTGAGCAAACTGCACCACTCCGAGCGCAAACTCGAAATCTTCAACGAGGCAGGCAAACGGCGCGTGAACATCGCCAAGACCGCCGAGAACCTGCGCAAACTGTTGCTTGCCGTCGCCGACGACCTGCGCGTGATGATTATCAAGCTCGCCGACCGCCTGCACAACATGCAGACGCTGGACGCCATGCCCCCCGAGAAACAAATCCGAATTGCCGCCGAGACGCTGCAGGTCTACGCGCCGCTCGCCCACAGGCTCGGTATCTACCAAATCAAAGCCCAACTGGACGATTTGGCGTTCAAGTACCTCTACCCGCAGGAATATCAAGACATCCGCGAGAAGGTCGCCCAGACCCGCGCCGAACGCCAAAAAGAGGTGCAGGAACTCATCACCATCCTCAAGGAACGGCTGTGGAACGAGGGCGTGCGCGCAGAAGTGATGGGACGCCCCAAACACCTGTGGAGCATCTTCAACAAAATGAAGCAACAGCAGATCGACTTCAGCCAGGTGTACGACCTCATCGCCCTGCGCGTGCTGACCGAGACCGTCGGCGAGTGCTACATGGCGCTGGGCATCGTGCATGAGCTATGGCGTCCCATCCCCGCGCTGTTTTACGACTACATCGCCGCGCCCAAGCCGAACGGGTATCAATCGCTGCATACCAAAGTGATTGGACCCAACGAGCGCACGCTGGAGATACAAATCCGCACTTGGCAGATGCACCAAGTCGCCGAGTACGGCGTGGCGGCGCACTGGCGCTACAAGGAAGGTCAGGACCAAAAGCCCATGCAACTGCCCGCTCTGCAACAACAGCTGCGCGACCTGACCGACTTCAGGAGCAACTTGGAGTTTTTGACCAGCCTCTCGCGCGAGATGACCGCCGACCAGGTGTTCGTGTTCACACCGAAGGGCGACCTGATCGACCTGCCTGAAGGGGCTACTGCGCTGGACTTCGCCTATCGGATCCACACGGAAGTGGGTCACCGTTGCGTGGGGGCGCGCGTGAACGGGCGAATCGTGCCGCTGGACTACAAACTGCGCACGGGCGATGTGGTGGAGATTCTCACGCGCCAGAACGCGCAGCCGAGCTACGACTGGCTCGGTATCGTGCGCACCTCCAGCGCGCGAAGCAAGATACGCGCCTACTTCCGCGAGGCGCGCCGCGCCGAGTTCATCCAGCACGGGCGCGGACTGCTGGAACGCGAGCTGACGCGCTTGCGTATCCCCACCGCACAGTTCAAGGAAGTCCTGCCCGAAATCTTGAAAGCGCTCAACTTCCGCGCAGAAGACGACCTATACGCCAGCATCGGCGAGGGGCTAACCAGCGTGCCAGCAGTAATCCAACGGCTGCGTGCGTTGTCGCCGAGCGCGCCTGCCGCCGAACCGACGCCTGCGCCCCCTACCCCAAGTCGCGAAATCCGCGCCATGCAGATCGAAG
Organism: uncultured Fimbriimonadales bacterium; assembly: GCA_937934465.1. GTDB lineage: Bacteria > Armatimonadota > Fimbriimonadia > Fimbriimonadales > GBS-DC > GBS-DC. The sequence goes on from CALGZO010000181.1 coordinate 15,852, forward strand.
ACGCCGACGGCTACATGACCCGACGCGCTACCTGCTGCCATCCCCTGCCCGGCGATGAACTGCGCGGCTACATCTCGCGCGGACGCGGCATCGTGGTGCATCGCGCATCCTGCCCCAACCTGCGCGCCCTCGAAGAGAAAGAACCCGAACGGATTATGAACATCGAGTGGATCCCCCAGAAAGACCACGCCTACCCCGTCGCCCTGCGCTTCGAAACGCTCGACCGACCCGGCGTGCTCGCGGACATCACCACCATCCTAAGCAGCTGGAATATCAATATCGAAGATGTGCGCGTGAACCGTACCACCAACCTCACCGCGCTGATTGACCTCGTAATCCACGCTCGAAGCGCACAGGAGCTGCGCACTATCACCGCAAAACTCAACTCACTGGAGAATGTGCTGGCAATCTCCCGACCGATGGAGGGCAAACGCAAGGATGCGAGCCGTAATCCAAAGAGTTAGGTGGGCAGAGGTGGAGGTGGAGGGACGCCTCGTGGCGCGTATCGAGCAAGGCGCGCTCGCGCTGCTCGGCGTGCATCACTCCGACACCGCCGAACACGCTCGTTGGCTCGCCCAAAAGATTGCACACTTGCGCTTCTTCGAGGATGAAACAGGCAAGCTCAATCGGTCGGTGCAGGACATCGGCGGCGCGGTGCTGGTGGTCTCCAACTTCACGCTCTACGGCGACTGTCGCAAAGGCAGACGCCCCAGCTTCACCGACTCCGCGCCCTACGAGCAGGGGCGAATGCTATACGAGCAGTTCTGCGCCGCGTTGCGCGAGGAGGGCGTCTCCGTGCAGACCGGCGTCTACGGCGCACAGATGCAAGTGCGCCTGCAAAACGACGGTCCCGTAACGCTGATTGTGGAGACGCCTGAGGGATAGCCGCCTACGGAGCCGATTGCAAACCTGCAACGCCGAAAACCGCCATGAACGCCGCCCAAGCGACGCAGGCAATCACTGTCAGCGCAACGCCAATCATCCCCAGAATGCGCCCCGCATTGATCAACCCGCGCGAGTTCGGGTCGCCGAAACCCTGATCTAACTCCTTCAGCGCGTTGTTGCCCATAACCCACGCCGCAATACCTAACGGTCCACAGACAACGATACTAAGTATGCCGAGTATCAGAATGAGCGTCGGATTGTAGCTCCCGCTTCCATTAGCCATGATACACACCTCCTGTGTAAGCGTATATTCCCTAAGGCTTCAGAATCTCCTGCCAATTATTTAGCGTCCACTCACAGATTCGGAGCCTGTTAGACCCTCGAACGACTCCCCTGCGTGGGGGTGCGTCTTGTCCTCGATGGAGGGACCCCAAGTATCTTGGGCGAAGGGGATTTCCTCGCCGCCGAGCGGGAAGTCCTTGCGCAGGGGATGTCCCACCCAATCGTCGGGCATGAGGATGCGCTTGAGGTTCGGATGCCCCTCAAACGGGATGCCGAACAGGTCGTACACCTCGCGTTCGGGGTAGTTCGCGCCTTCCCAGATGTCCGTGACGGAGGGCACTGCCTCGCCCTCGTCCACGCGCACCTTCAAGAAGATACGCCGAAAGCTCACAGGCGAGTAGAGGTTGTAGACCACCTCGAAGCGCTTCGGCTTCTCGCCTTGCTCCCAGTGGGGCAGCCAGTCGATGGCGGTAATGTCGCTGATATACAAGTAGCCCAGCTCGCGGTCGTCGCGCAGCAGGCGGCAGACTTCGAGCAGTCGCTTCTTATTCACATAGAGCCAAGTGTCGCCGCGGAACTCGTAGACCTCCTCGATAGCGTCGGGGTATTGGGCGGCGATTTTCTGGTACTCAATTCGCTCGCTCATCGGCTCTCTCCTGATAGCGCGGGTTCGGGCGTCTCAATCGCAGGCGACGGCGCAGGCTTCAGACGCCGATGCTCCACAGGGTCTTCCCAGTCCAGTGCGCCTTTTTTCCACTCGTAGAGGAAGCTCACCAGCAGCAGGAAGGTGAACGCGCCCACCACGCCTATCGCGAAGCCGCGCACATCGTCGGGCATGTCGCGCAACGCCACAAAGAACGGGTACAAGAACGCAATCTCCACATCGAAGATGATGAAGAGCATCGCCGTCAGGTAGAAGTGGATGGGGAACCGCTCGCGTGCGCTGCCGACAGGGGTGATGCCACACTCGTAGGGCGAGCCTTTCGCGGGCGAGGGGCGTTTCGGACCCAGCAGCCACGAGCCGCCCACCATCACCGCCGCAATCACTGCAGCAATCGCGAAGAGTATCAGCAACGGCAAGTAGTCGCTCGGCATGGCGGTTCGATTATACCTGACGCAGGCGATGCGTGTAGCCCCCTCCCCAACAAGGGTACAGATTATGTGTTCAAACAGCGCGACGCTACCTAACACTGGTGCGACGCCATTCTTGGCGTCATACCCTCCCGACAGGGTGTGCTTGGACACGAATGTCCAAGCCACAGGGTGCGTGCGTGCTTGGACACGAATGTCCAAGCCACTGGAGCGTCGGCGTCCCCGCCGACGAGCCGTGCAGGTGCGACGCCTTTCTTGGCGTCGTACCATCCCGACAGGACGCGCTTGGACAAGAATGTCCAAGCCACGATTTTCTTGCTCGGCGTCAAAATTCGATGTATAATAGAGGCATGAAACGCTTCTTGTGGATTGGATTGGCAATCTGTTTTGGGCAGGCAATAGCGCAGCAAGGGCTGCACGGTCGAGTGCATGTACCTGAGTTGGAATACGCGCCAGGTCAAGTAGTTGTGAAGTCTCGCGAGGATGTTCCGCTTGCGCAGCGCGCTTGG
>CALGZO010000182.1 GCA_937934465.1 uncultured Fimbriimonadales bacterium
CAACGGCTGAATGTGCCCATCATCGCCGACGGCGGCATCCGCTACTCAGGCGATATCGTCAAAGCGTTGGCGGCGGGCGCAAGCGCGGTGATGCTGGGCAACCTGCTCGCAGGCTGCGAAGAATCGCCCGGCGAGATCGAAATCTACCGCAATCGCGCCTACAAGGTCTACCGCGGCATGGGTTCTGTGGGGGCGATGCGTCAAGGCTCCAGCGACCGCTACTACCAGACCGACCCACGCAAGATTGTGCCGGAGGGCGTGGAGGGGCGCGTGCCCTATCGCGGACCGCTATCGGAAACTATCCATCAGTTAGTGGGCGGTCTCCGCTCGGGCATGGGCTATCTCGGCGCACGGAACCTGCACGAGCTGCGCGAGAAGGCGCGTTTCATTCGCATCACCAACTCCGGACTGCGCGAGAGCCATCCGCACAGCGTCTCCATCACGCGCGAGCCGCCAAACTACTGGACAGGGAGCGAGGAGTGAGGCGTCAGGCGGCGTTTGAGGGCGTCTGGTGGGGCGTGCTGGAGGCGGGCGGGCTACGCTTGCGCCTCGTGGTTCGACTCAAACGCGACGCGAACGGCGCATGGAGAGCGACCTTCGACAGCCCCGACCAAGCGGCGTTCGGTATCCCTGTCAGCGCAGTTCAGATAGAGGGCAGGCGCATCACGCTCCAATCCGACGCCGTGCAAGGCGAGCTAACAGGGACGCTCAGCGAGGACGGCGCGCGCATCGAGGGCGTGTGGAAGCAGGGCGGCGGCGAGCTGAAACTGACCCTGACACGCGGCGAGCCGCCCACCCCCAAACGCCCCCAAGAGCCGAAACCGCCGTTCCCCTACAAAACCGAAGAGGTGCGCGTGCCCAACCGCAAAGCGCGTATCGAACTGGCAGGCACGCTCACCCTGCCAGAGGGCAAGCCGCCGTTCCCAGCAATTGTGTTCATCACGGGGTCGGGGGCACAGAACCGCGACGAGGAAATCTTCGGGCACAAGCCGTTCTTAGTGCTGGCGGACTACCTCACACGCGCGGGCTACGCGACCTTGCGCATGGACGATCGGGGCGTGGGCGGCTCTGGGGGCGATATGAGCCACGCGACCACCCTCGACTTCGCGGAAGACATCTTGGCGGCTGTGAGTTATCTCAAAACGCGCCGTGAGATTGACCGCAAGCGCATCGGTCTGCTGGGGCATAGCGAGGGCGGACTGGTGGGCGCTATCGCTGCATCCAAAGCCCCCCGCGAGATTGCGTTCCTGATTATGCTGGCAGGCACAGGCGTCTCAGGCGAGCAGCTGCTCTATCGCCAAGCGGAGCTGATTAACCGCAAGTCGGGCGTCGCCGAGCTGCTCATCGAGCGCAATCGCGCCCTGCAACAGCGCGTGTTCGAGATTCTCAAGCGCGAAAAAAACGAGGAAAAGGCGCAGCAAGCCATCTACGACGCGATTGTGGAGTCGCTGGGCGCAGGAGCGTCGCTGTCGGACGCCCAGAAGAGCCTGTTCCAAGCGCAGGCGCAAAACTACGCCAGCCGATGGTTTCGCACTTTCGTCCAGTTAGACCCCGCGCAATACCTGCGGAAGGTGCGCTGTCCTGTGCTTGCGCTGAACGGCGAGCTGGATTTGCAGGTAGACCCCGACCAGAACCTGCCCGCGATTGAGCGTGCGCTGCGTGAGGGGGGCAACAAGCGCATCACGATACGCCGCCTGTCAGGGCTGAACCACCTGTTCCAGAAGGCGCGCACGGGACTGATTGCGGAATACGCCGAAATCGAGGAGACCATCAACCCCGCCGCGCTTGAGGCAATACGCCAGTGGCTCGATGAGACAGTGAAGCCCAATTAGGCGAACTTGGTGGAGCGCGAAACGGCGCATGTATGGGTTCCCGTTGGTGGTATGGTTTGAGGTTCGGGCGCAAAAGGTCAGCGCGTCCACCCAATTGCGTTAGGGCGCAAGCCGCTCGCGCTTCCAGCGTCCATCGGGCTGAAGCGTGTAGAGCAATCGGTCGTGCAGGCGGTTGCGCCGACCCTGCCAAAACTCGAACCGCTCAGGAACCACGCGATAGCCCGTCCAGTAGGGCGGTCGCGCCACATCGCGCCCCTCGAACTCGCGTTCCACCTCGGCGGCGCGCGCCTCCAGCCACGCGCGGTCGGGTATCGTCGCGCTCTGGGGCGAGACCCACGCCGCTAACTGATGCCCGCGCGGGCGCGTCGCGAAGTAGGCGTCGGCTTCGGCGTCGTCTACTGGCTCCACGCGCCCCCACACACGCGCCTGACGCTCCAACGCGCCCCACCAGAACACCAAGCTCGCATACGGACGCTGCGCCAACTGCCGCCCCTTCGCGCTTGAGGGTGTTCGAAAAATCGGAGCATAGGGTGTCCAAACCCTGTGAAATGCTGTTTCTTTCCGAGACTACGCTTTTTACTTTGCCTGTCCCAATCATCCTTGTGAGGATTTGCCTTGTGGCGTTCTATTTGCGGGGACGCCCGCTACACTGGGGGGGCGTAGCGTCAGCGTCTCGCTGACGAAAATAACGCCGACGCTGCGCAGGCGTGTTGTCATGGGCAGGGACACTCACCTACCGACGCCAAGAAAGGCGTCGCACCAGAGTTGTTCGTCGGCGGGGATGCCGACGGTACGCTTGTGTGTCGTTAGCGGGGATGCCGACGGTAGGCTTTGCGACGCCAAGAAAGGCGTCGCACCAGAGTTGTTCGTCGGCGGGGACGCCGACGGTACGCTTGTATGTCGTCGGCAGGGGCGCCGACGGTACGCGGTGGAGGGGTCGCCCATTCTCAGGGGCGGCGACTCTGGAACCGCCCTACCCCAGAACCTGCTTTATGAAGGCTTCAGGGGTCAAGCCAGCCTCGTTGACATGGGTGATAGGTCGCCAGCCTGTGGGTCCTTGGGCAGTGGCGCGTTCGAGCCACCGTTCGGCGAGGGTTCGCTTTTCGGCAGGGGGCTGCCAAGCCTGTTTCGCTGCGTGCGCCTGCGTCTGCAGCGCGTCCCAGTTCACCAGCCAAGCGTACCATGCCGATAGCCTCGCCATCTGCACGCGCCAGCGCCGCTCAGCGTCGTGTTGCACAGCATGTTCGGCGCGTTCGAGCAGCGTTTCCGCGCGGCGTAGCACCGCGTAGCGTAGATAAGGCGCGTCGGCTGGGTTAGTGAAGCAGCCCATCCTGAAATCGCGTGCGGCGTGCGTCATCAAGCGCAGGTAGCTTCCCATCGCGCGCGCCGCCGCGCCGTAGTAGCCCCGTAAAAACTCGTCGATAAGCCGCGCGTCGTCTTGGTAGGGGTTCCACAGCAGTTGCGCGAGCAGCCACGCCTTCAACTCCGCCATTTCGCCCCCGTGCGACTGATAGGCGCCCTGCTCGAACACGCCGCGCACACCGTGCTTGTGAAAGAAGCGCAGGTTCGCTCCCAGCACGAAGTAGTTCGGGTGTGGCAACAGATAGTGGTGGAAGTTGGTCGTATAATCCCACACATAGAGCCGTTGGCAGCGTTCGCTCCAGCCGCGGATGTCGTCTGCGAAGTCGGCGTTGGCAGGCGCCTCGAGCGGTTGCGCGAAGCTGCACTCGATGGAACAGAGCCGCACAATCACATTCGGGCGCGGGCGCAGACGGCGCGTTGGCTTGCGCGTGTACCAGTACGCCAGCGTGTCGAAGGCTACCTGCGGGAACTCGCGCTCCAGCCGCTCGGCAATCAGGTTCACTGTCTCCAGTATCGGCGCGACGGCGGAGCCTTCACGCGCCTCCACCGCCCGACACGACTCGCACTCGCACGCGCCTGTCCAATCCTCTTGCGAGATGGAGATAATCTGCGCGTGGGGGTTCTCTTGGAGTATTTGGCGCACGCGCTCGGTCAGAAAATCGCGCAGCGCAGGGTTCGTCCAGCACAGTTGCGCCCGCTCCCACTGCCGTTTGCCGCCGATTAGGCTGTACCATTCAGGATGTTGCGCGAAGTAGGTTTGTGGCGGAACTAACCAGAACGAAGTATGCACGAAGCCGACATACTCGATTTTGCCTCCGTGCCGCGCAGTGAGCGCGGGGCGATGCCCGTTGGAGTAGTTGCGCGCCGCCCAATCGCCGTCGAAGGCGTGGAACCAGAACGGCTCGCGATACTCGAACGCGGGCGTCTCGCGCAGGTTCAGGTGCGGAACCGTCACGGTGCGTTTGCGTGGGGTCTGTGTCGCCCACGGCGTCCACCAGCGCACGCCCAGCTGCCTCTGCAGGAATCGATAGACGGCGTAGAGCGTCCCGCGCGGTCGCCC
>CALGZO010000183.1 GCA_937934465.1 uncultured Fimbriimonadales bacterium
TCGATTCGCGAGCGTGGGAGGGGTTCCTGCTACGCTGTGAGGGCGAACCTGCAGGGGCGCGCTACACTGCCAATCCGGTGGGCATGCGCAGCGCATCGCGCAGGCACGCAAGCTGCTCCCACGCATAGCCGATGCGCAGCACGGTCGCCTCGTCGAACGGTTTGCCGATAATCTGCAACCCGACGGGCAAGCCGTCCACAAAGCCGCACGGCACGCTCAAGCCCGGCAGTCCTGCAAGGTTCACAGGTATCGTCAGCACATCGGCGAGCTTCATCGCCAGCGGGTCGTCCACCAGCTCGCCGAGTTTGAACGCAGGCGTGGGCGTAGTGGGGCATACGAGCGCGTCCACCTGCTGGAACACGGTCTCGAACTGCTGGCGTAGCAGGGTACGCCCTTTCTGCGCTTTGAGGTAGAAGGCGTCGTAGTAGCCCGACGAGAGCGCGTAGGTCCCGATGATGATGCGCTGGATGACCTCTTTGCCGAAGCCCTCGGCGCGGGTGGCTTCCATCATGCCGATATGCCCTTTCTCCGCGCCGACGCGCAGCCCGTAGCGCACGCCGTCGTAGCGCGCCAAGTTCGACGAACACTCGGCAGGCGCAAGGATATAGTAAATCGCCAGCGACTGCTCCGCCATCGGCAGTGAGACCTCCTGCACATGCGCGCCGACCGACTCCAGCAAGCCAATCGCTTGGCGCACGGTCTGGGCGACTTCTGGCTGCACGCCCTGCTCGAAGAACTCTTGGGGGATGCCCAGCCGTATGCCCTTGATGTCGTCCGTGAGCGCGGCGCGATAGTCGGGCGTGGGCAGGTCAACGCTGGTGGCGTCGTGGGGGTCTTTGCCAGCGATGGCGTTGAGCATCAGCGCGCAGTCCTCGACGGTCTTGGTGAGCGGTCCGATTTGGTCGAGCGAGGAAGCGTAGGCGACGAGTCCGTAGCGGCTGACGCGCCCGTAGGTGGGTTTGAGTCCCACCACGCCACAGAAGGCGGCGGGCTGACGGATGGAGCCGCCCGTGTCGGAGCCGAGCGCGGCGTATGCCATATGCGCGGCGACCGCCGCCGCCGAGCCGCCCGACGAGCCGCCCGGCGCACGCTCCAAATCCCACGGGTTGCGCGTGATATGGAACGCCGAGAACTCGGTGGACGACCCCATCGCGAACTCGTCCATGTTCACCTTGCCGACGAAGATGGCGCCTGCCTCGCGCAGCCGCGCCACGACCGTCGCGTCGTAGGGCGGCGTGAAGTTGTGCAAAATCCGCGAGGCGCAGGTGGTGCGCACGCCCGCCGTGCAGAGGTTGTCTTTGAGCGCTATCGGAACGCCCAGTAGCGGGCTACGCTCGCCTGCATCGAGCCGCGCCTGCGCCCGACGCGCCATCTCTCGCGCGAGCTCGGGCGTCGGAGTGATAAAGGCTTGCACCTGCGGCTCCACCGCGCTGATGTGGGTCAGTATCGCCTCTGTCAACTCGATGGCGGAGACCTCACGCGCCTGCAGTTTCTGGTGAACTTCGGCGAGGCTAAGGGTCAGCAGCTCCTGCATCTACTCCTCCACGATACGCGGCACGATGAACAGCCCGTCGCGGGCTTCGGGGGCGTTCGCCAACGCGACCTCGCGCGTCAGCGTCGCGCCGACGACATCCTCGCGCATAGCGTCAAACACGGGAATCGAATGCGCGGTCGGCGCCACCGCTTCCAAAGGCAGCGACTGCAACCGCTCAAAATGACCCATCAGGGCGTTGATGGCGTGCATCAACTCCGTCAGCTGCTCGTCGCTCAGCTCCAGCCGCGCCAGCTTCGCCGTGTGGCGCATCTGCTCTAAGGTGATTGCCATCGCGCCCCAAGTATACCTGACCCACACTCCTTTGGGGTATAATCCAATCCACACAGGGAGGTTAACCGATGAAGATACTTGCCAGTTTCTTGGGAGCGTTGCTGCTGCTGACTGCGTTCGCGCATAACTATGTCGATGTCTCCGTCGGCGGGAAGTTTATTATGCGCATTCGCGCGGGGCACGGCAACTTGAGCATGAAGCAGCGCGCCCAGATTGTGCAAGACCGCTTGGTGGAAGTGCTGGGCGAGCGGCTCACGGCAGAGATGATTACGCTGAAAGAGGTGCGCAAAGATCAGCAGTACGAGATTTATGTGCGTGGACGGCTGCTGATTACCGTGACGCCTGCCGACGCCAAGGCGGCGCGCATGAGCGTCAAGCAACAGGCAGAGCATTGGCTCAAGCAGCTACAGCGCGCCTTGCCCGAAGTGAGCGCACACCCGCCCAGATAACCGACTCGGCTAAACGAAACCGCTCGCGAGGGCAATAATCTGCAGTGGAGGTTGCAACGATGCAAACAACACACGCCGAACTCCTGCGCTTGGAGGATTTTGAGGTCTGCGAGTCGCGCGGTTTCTTGCCTGCGAGCGACCCGCTGCCGTACCTTGAAGACCCGTACTACGCGCCGTGGGAGCAAGTCGCCGCCGAGCTGCCGAAACTGCTGGCGGCGCGCCGCGCACGCGCGGTTATCGAGTCGCTCCCGCGCCTCGATATCGACCGCTTGACGACCGACCGCGAACGCCGCCGCGCGATGATGCTCCTTTCGTATCTGGGGCATGCCTATGTGTGGAACGGCGACGCGCCCGCCTCAAAGATACCTGAGAACCTCGCGCGCCCGTGGCACGCGCTAAGCCAGACGCTGGGCAGACCGCCGGTGCTGTCCTACGCCTCCTACGCGCTGGACAACTGGCGGCGATTAGACCCCAACGCGCCGATTGAACTGGGCAACATCGTGCTGCTGCAGAACTTTCTGGGCGGACTGGACGAGGAGTGGTTTATTCTGATACATGTGGACATCGAGGCGAAGGCGGCGCAGGCGATTCGCGCCATTCCGACCGCGCTGCAGGCGGCGGAGCGCGGGGACGCTCCTATGCTCGCGCACGCGCTTGGGGCGGTCGCCGCCGCGCTGGAGCAGATGCACGCCGTGCTGCAACGGATGCCCGAAGCGTGCGACCCCTACATCTACTATCATCGGGTACGCCCCTACATTCACGGCTGGAAGAACAACCCCGCCCTGCCCGACGGCGTGATTTACGAAGGCGTGGACGCCTATCAAGGGCGACCCCAGCAGTTTCGCGGCGAAACAGGCGCACAAAGCGCCATCATCCCCACCTTAGACGGGCTGTTGGGCATCCAGCACGCCGACGACCCGCTCAAAGCCTACCTGATGGAGATGCGCCTCTACATGCCCCCCGCCCACCGACGCTTCTTGGAGACCGTCGAGGCGCGCTCGCGCGTGCGTGAGGCAGTGATATCCAGCGGCGACCCCGCCCTGCGCGAGGTTTACAACGCCTGCATTGAAGGCGTGCAGCGGTTCCGCGCCCTGCACTTGCAGTACGCCGCCGAGTATATCTACAAACAGCACGCCAAAGACCCCAAGAACCCCACAGGCGTCGGCACGGGCGGCACGCCGTTTATGCAGTACCTCAAGAAGCACCGCGACGAGAGCGGCGACCATAAACTATCTCAAGACGGCGCAGGCTAAGACGAATCGGGAGACGGCTCTGTGGTCGCACCCACAGACTGCCTATCGGGGTCTTTATCCCCACTATAGGCACAAACGCCCATGCGCGGCGAGTTGGTCACGGGTATCAGCAAATCCAGTTCGAATTCGTCGGGTTCTAAGCATACATCCCGATGGGCTTGGATACAGCGTTCGCAGACCAACGCTTGCTCAAGGTTCGCTTGAGCGCAGAGAAGGCATAGTTGCGTTGCCTCTTCATCACAGAGGTAGCATTTATTGAACGGCGGGTCATTGCGCGCCAACAGATGCACGCGGTCAGCTATGGCAGAAACCCTTAACTCACTAATCACCTCAAGGTCCAACTCGGTCGGCGAACCGAAGTCATATATGTAGCTGAACTTGACCTTTGGGCTGAGAACTTTGCCGATTTCCACTTGTTTCATCGTTTTTGCAGGCTTACCCCAAAAGTCATCGACTGAGCGGCTGGCGACCTCTCGGTTGTTGATGTAAAACGAGCTCAGGTGGTCGCAGCATTCAAGCCAAACATCGCGCAAGAACCGATCGAGCAACCGCAGCTTCTGCTGTACAGGAACCAGCAGATATAGCACATACTCAGGCGCATAGCGTCCCTTCACACGAATTAGGTAAAAGGTGTGGTTTTCAGACGATGACGGATGCTCGCTGAAATACTTCGGTACGCACTGTTGCAGGTGGCGTCCCATCTGACTCGATCGCCCGCCACAGAGACGACATACCATAGTTGTCTGCTTCTTCATGGCAGCCTCCCTACCACAGGATTTTGAAAGCATCACCAAATGCTGGAACTCCCTGCTTGCAGCGCGAACGGAGCGCGTCTTTAGGGTCGCCCGCTGCAACATTTTTCGCACGCTTTCGCAAGCATGGTACAATCCTGCATAGATGATACCGAATCGTTGGACGATTCCGTTTGTGTTAGCCGTCACAGTTTTTGTGCATTATCTGGATCGGAATAACTTGGCGATTGTCCTGCCCCAGATTGCACAAGAGTTTGGCTGGAGCGACAAGCAAATGGGTCAGTACGGGCAGTATCTTTTGGGGGCGTTCTACCTCACCTTCGGCGTCGCCCAGATTCTGCTTAGCCCCATAGCGGAGCGGTTCGGCGTGAAGCGCAGTTTGATGCTCTCTATTGTGGGATTCTCGGTCTGCACGATGCTGTTTTATCCGCTGGGCGGTTCGCTGGGCGCACTGATTGCGTTGCGATTGTTGCTGGGCGCGGCGGAGAGCGTGCATATGCCGATGAACAGCGCGTTGGTCGGTCGCTGGTTCCCCCCTCACGAACGCGGTCGGGCGAACTCGATTTATGTGGCTGGGATACTGGTCGCGTTGGCGGTTGCGCCGTTGCTGATTGTGCCGATTGCCGAGCGATTGGGCTGGCGCGCGGCGTTTCTGATACTGGGCGTAGCGGGGCTGGCGGTGAGTTTGCCGTTGGTAGCGCGCTATGTTCACGACGCGCCTGCCTCACAGTCGCCACGCGCCGCTGATGGCGCGGTTGCTCGCCATCAGCGTGACGGGAATACTCGCGCGGCGCGGAAGCGGCTTTGGCTCTATATCGCGGCGGGGGCGTGCAACGCCTTCTGCGTGTTCGGCATCCTGAACTGGTTGCCAAGCTACTTGAACCGCACGCGCGGAATCGAGTTCGGCGCGCTCAGCCTGCCGCTGTTCAGCGTGTTTCTGGCGGGGATTGTGGGCGTGCTGCTGTGGGCGACGCTGGGCGACCGCACGGGCAGGCGGATGCTGATGGCGAGCGTGGGGCTATTGCTGGCGAGCGGATGCGTGCTGCTGACGGCATATGCGTCGTCCAATACGCTCGCCATCGCGCTACTGGCATTGGGCGTGTTCTTCCAAAGCAGCTACAACGCGCAGGAGTTCGCTACCCTGCAGCAGATGGCGCACCCAACGCGCGTGGGCGCACTCACAGGGCTATATAACGGAACGACCGTGCTGGTAGGCGGGGTGGGCGGCTCGCTCGTGCCAGGCGCGAT
>CALGZO010000184.1 GCA_937934465.1 uncultured Fimbriimonadales bacterium
CTGCGCCATGCGGCGTAAATATGATACCTACAAATGCGTCCAAAAGTCAAGAGGCGTGGAGGGTGTTCGGAAATTCGCCTGTTGTATGGGGAACCCCCTCCTGCAGGTTCCCCCTTGAAAAGGGGGAACCGATTTTTCTCAGTTGGTTCCCCCTGCTCGCAGGGGGAACCTCAAGGAGGGGGTACCTGCACCTACTTGGTTATTGCCGTAGGGGCGCACCTGCGTGGGCGTCCTGCGTTTTACGGGGGGTGGATTCTGCCCAAACGATTTTTCGAACACCCTCCCACACCTCTTGACTTTTGGACGCATTTGTAGGTATCATATTTACGCCGCATGGCGCAGATACACAACGGGCGAGAACTTTCGGGCGACAGGGGCGCATCTGGCTCCTGCGCTTTTTGACGCATGCGACCCTCGCCCCACAAAGGACGGTGAACGGATGATTTACCCAGAGACCGATGAACTCAGCCAGTATCCACGCTACATCCTTGCGCTGCTCGCCGCGGAGCGAGCGCGCCTGCTGCGCGAGGGCGCAAAACCCCTCGTGCCCGTGAGCGGACTCGATTTCAACCCGCTCACAGTCGCCCTGCAAGAAATCGCCGAGGGCAAAATCAAGCTGCGCGTCATCGACCAAAACACTGTCGAGGTCATCATTCACGGTCCTGAACACACCTGGCAAGCCGCGCGCGACCTCAAGCAGCTCAGCCGTCAAACCGAAGAGGATGAGGAGTTCGTGCAAGAGGCGATGCAGTTCTACGAGCAGGAGACCACCCTGCGCGAGTAGACGATGAACAAACCCGACTACTATGAGGTACTGGGCGTTGACCGCACGGCGAGCCAAGAGGAGATAAAGGCGGCGTTCCGCAAACTCGCGCGCCAGTACCACCCCGATGTCAACAAGGAAGACCCCGACGCCGAAGAACGGTTCAAACTCATCAACGAAGCCTACCAAGTGCTCTCCGACCCCGAATCGCGCGCTCTGTACGACCGTTTCGGACACGCAGGAACCCAGAGCGCGCCGAGCGCCGACCCGTTCGGCATGGCAGAGAACCTGTTCCAGATGTTCTTCGGCGGCGGCGCGACCCTCACGCGCGGTCCCATCGACGGCGCCGACCGACGCGCCGATATCGAGATTAGTTTAGAAGAGGTGCTGCACGGCGCGACGCGCACTGTGGTCGTGGAACGCCTGCGCCTGTGTGCGCGGTGCAAAGGCACAGGCGCGGAGCCGGGCACAACGCCCGAACGCTGCCCCGACTGCGCTGGCTCCGGGCGCGTGCGCTTCACCCAAACGACGATTCTGGGCACAGTGACGCGCGTGATGCCATGCGAACGGTGTCGCGGCGAGGGCGAAATCCTACGCACGCCCTGCCGTGAGTGTCGCGGCGAACGGCTCGCGCGCCAACGCGACACACTCACCGTGCCCATCCCCGCTGGCGTCGAGGACGAGACGGCAATCCTGCTGCGCGGCGAGGGCGATTCGGGACTGCGCGGCGGACGCGACGGCGACCTCTATGTGGTGGTGCATCTCGCCCCCCACCCACGCTTCAAACGGCGCGGCGACGACCTCGCCACCCAAATCAACCTCACCTACCCACAACTCGCCCTCGGCGACGAAGTGGACATCGAGACCTTAGACGGCAAAGTTTCCCTGCAAATCCCTGAACTGACCGAGCCGTACACGGAGCTGATTGTGCCCGGACGCGGGCTGCCCAACGCACGCACCGGCAAACGCGGCGACCTCTATGTGCGCATCGGACTGAAGATGCCCAAACACCTCACCGACGCCCAGCGCAACCTGCTGCGCCAATACGCCGAGCTGAGCGGCGTGCGCCTCAAAAAGTACGCCGACGCCGAACCGACCAGCTTCTTCGAGAAGGTGAAACGCAGCATCAAAAGGGAGGACTAACCATGCGCGCCATCGCCTCAGTGGGCATCCTTGTGGCGGATGTGGTCGCCAAGCCTGTGAGCCGTTATCCTGAGCGCGGCGTGTGTGTCCATGTGGAGCGGATGGAGCTGCATGTGGGCGGATGCGCCGCCAACACCGGGCTTGCGCTCGCCAAGCTGGGGCTGCCCGTGCGAGTCGTCGGCAGGGTCGGGCAAGACGCCTTCGGCGATTTCGTCCTGCAGAGCCTGCAACAGCACGGCGTGGACACGCGCGGCGTGCGACGCAGCCCCACTGCTAACACCTCCAGCACGATGGTGATGGTTCACCCCGACGGCGAGCGGTCGTTCATCCATCATATGGGCGCGAACGCCGAGTTCTGCCCCGACGATATCGATTGGAGCCTGCTCAGCGACTGCGCGATTTTCCACCTCGCGGGCGCGTACCTGATGCCCCAGATGGACGGCGAACCTGCCGCACGCACGCTGCAAGAGGCGAAACGGCGCGGCATGACCACCTGCTTAGACACCACTTGGGACTCCAGCGGGCAGTGGATGCAGGTGTTAGCGCCGTGCCTGCCCTATCTGGACTACATCACGCCCAACTACGGCGAGGCGCGTATGCTCACGGGCGAGACCGAGCCTTCCGCCATCGCGCAGCGACTGCTGGAGGCGGGCGTGGGCGCAGTGGCAATCAAGATGGACGCGCGCGGGTGCTATGTTCGGACGCGCGAGCAGGCGTTCCATCTACCCCCCTGCGCCGTCGAGGTGGTCGATATGCTCGGCGCGGGCGACTGCTTCACGGCGGGCTGGCTCGCAGGATTAGCTATGGGCTGGGATTTGCATCGCACGGCGCGTCTGGCGAACGCCGTCGGCGCGCTCGGCGTGTCTGCGCTCGGCGCAACGACAGGCGTGCGCACCCTCGCCGAAACGCTCGAATTCATGGAGCGCCAGTGCCCCGATTCCTAACGACGCCAATCAACGCGCCCAAGAAGAACGCCTGCGCGGAGAAGTATATCCACAGTAGCAGCGCGACGAGCGAGCCTGCCGAACCGTACAGCGTGGCGACGCTGGAGTGCGTCAGGTAGAGGCTAATCAGCGAGCGCATCCCCAGCAGCAGGAGCGTGCAGACCACCGCGCCCAGCAGCGCGTCGCGGAAGCGCGGGCGCACTGCGGGCAGCAGCCAATACAGCAGCGCGTTGCCCAGCGTCAGTAAGGCGGGCAGCAGCGAGCGGTTGAGCGCCCAGCCGAGCCAGTAAACGCCGGGCAAATCATCGGGCAGACGCGCGCGCGCCGCACCCAACGCCACCTCCACAATCGCGCTCATCAGCAGCAACGCCGACAGCACCAGCACGCCTAACGCCCCAATCAGGCGTGTAATCAGCCAGTGTTTCACGCCGCTCTCTGAGTGTGGCGGCGCGTCCCACAGCGCGTCCAGCGAGGCTTTGAGGCTTTGCATCAGCCCCGACGCACCCGCCAACGCCAGCAGCAACCCCGTCAGCGTCGCGCCCGCGCCCGAACCCTGCAAGATGGTGCGCTGAATCAGCTGATCGAGCCCGCGCGCCGCGCCCTCGCCCACCCCGCGCCGTACCGCCGACAACAACTGCGCCGCCACCTGCTCGCTGCCCAAAAAGTAGCCTGCTATGCCCGTCAACGCCAACAGCAACGGCGCGAGCGTCAACATACTGAAGAACGCCAACGCCGCCGCATGACGCGGAACCGCATGGCGCGACCATAACTCCGCCGCCTGAACAATAAAATAGTAGGTCGCTCTCACCGCGAGTCGGATACGGACTGTGCGCTCGGACGCGCTGCGGGTATCCATACTTTACCGACCGCCTTCATCTTGCCCGGCTCGCTAATCACCTCGTCCACATGCAAGCCATCGTACAGCCCCAAGTCGCGCTCGATGTCGATGATTGGGTTCAGGAACTGTCGCAACAGGTTCGCCGATTGCGGGGATAGGTTCACTTCCTCGATCTCTATTTGCACTTCGGCGAGGTCTAAGTAGCGTCCTTCGCGTGGGGCAAGCTTGCCGACTGCTCGGAACCGCACCTCGCTACCGAGTAGCGCCATCACTCCCGACACGACGGTTCGCTCGGGTGTGATGTCCACCTCCACACGGCGGATGTAGGGCGCGTATTTGCGGAAGATGTACGCCGCGAGGTCGGTTTCGTTCACCACAATCTCGCACGCGCCGACTCCAGTCGCGCTGAGGCGGAAGATTCGCTTGGATAGGGCGAGCGATTTGTCGTAAGCGATGTTCGGAATGGCGGCGGCGGCGGTCTCGGCGCGCAGCCCGCGCAGGTTCACATTCTCCATCAGCAGGATGAACTGCTTAATCAGCCCCGATTGAGGGCGTTCTGGCTCCAGCGTGAAGGGCAGCCCTTCCAGCGTGAAGTTTTTGGCGTACACGGTGAGCGTTTTCAGCTGCCCCTTCGCGACGCCGCCGTAGTCAGGCTCGATTTTGACGCGGATGTCGCCCCCGCCGATGCGCTGTTGGATTTCACGGGCGGCGTTTTTTTCGATTTCGCGCAGTGCGCCGCGCCCCAGCGTCAGCGCAATCGCCAGCACCGCCAGCCACTCGCGCCTCAACGCTGCGCCTCCAGTCGCGCCAGTTCCTTGCGGATGTCCTCGTCGCGCGGGAAGTTCTCCTGCATCAGGCGCAGCAGCTCGATGGCGCGGAACCGTTGCCCCGCCATCTCCAAGTAGCGCGCGAGTTTCAGCCCAGTGGAGATTTCGTCGGGCGTCGCCTGATACAACGCCTGCAACGCGAGGATGGCGTCCACCGTCGAGCCGTACTGCTCGGCGTGCATTACCCAAGTGCGGAGCAGATGGATGTCTTTGGGGTTGAGCCGCGCCAGTCGCGCGTAGACGCTCAGCATCTCCTGCCGACGCTCCAACGCGCTCAGCAAGCTCAGCTGCAGGTTCAACAGGGCAACATCGTCGGGGCGTGTTTGGAGACGGCGTTGCACCAGCGCGAGCGCGTCGGCGGTCTTGCCCTCGCGTTGGAGCATCTGCACATAGGTCTTCAGGGCTTCCTCGCCGGGCGTATCACGCTGGGCGAGCTCTTCGATGAGCGCGCGGTACTGCGTCTGGCGTCCCAGCGCAGCGGCAACGCGCTCCAGCGCAGGGTACAAGCTGAGGTCGTCGGGGTTCACGCGCAGCCCCCGCACCAGAGTCTCATACGCCGCCTCGTCTTGACCCTGTTGCGATTGGATTTGCGCGATGTGGTAGAGCGTCCAAGTATCGTTCGGCTCCAGTTGGTGCGCGCGTTGGTAGGCGTTCAAGGCGTCGTTGGGGCGTTGGAGCGTCTCGTAAATCACGCCCAGCAGCCGATGGAGTTGTGGGTTGTTCGGCTCGCGCTGGATTTCCGCTTGGAACAGCGCGATAGCTTCCTCGCCCTTGCCTGCCTGCAACATCTGGCTCGCCAAGAAGGGCAGGAACCGCCCGCCGTGGCGCTGCGCCATCGCCTTGAGGAACTCGATGGCGTCCTCGTTGCGCTCGGCTTGACGGTAGAGCTCCAGCAGGCTGGAGAAGGCGAGCGTGTTGGGCGGGTCGGCGAGCGCGAGACGCCGATAGATGGCTATCGCCTCGTCGGTCTGGTTCAGCCGCTGATACATCGCCGCTGCGCCCAGCAGCGCGATTTCGTTGGTCGGGTCTTGCGCAATCACGCGCTGATAGAGCGCCAACGCTTGCGCTGCGTCGTTGCGCTTCTCGGCGATACGCGCCTTGCCAATCAGCGCGAACACCTCGTTGGGCGATTGGCTCAGCAGCTCATCGTAGAGTTGCACGGCTTCATCTTCGCGTCCTTGGCGGGCGAGGAACTGCGCGTACTCGCGCTTGAACTCGGTCTGGTTCGGGAACTGCTCCAGCAGGCGTTTGAGCTCCTGCTCGGCGAGGCGCGGGTCGCGGTTGCGTTCGTAGATACGCGCCAAGTGAAGCGTCGGGCGCGGGTCGTCGGGTAGGTTCGACTGCCAGTTGCGCAGGAAGGTCAGCAGCTCGGTCTCCATCTCCTGCGCTTGTAGCACTTCCCACTGCCCCTCGTAGGCGCGCGCGTTCTTGGGCGATAGTTTCAGCACTTGGGCGAACTGCTCGCGCGCCTTGCCATACTGCTTGAGATTCAAGTGGCAGTGCCCAACTTCCGTGAGGATGTCCAAATACAGCGGGTCGCTGGGCGGTATAAGCGTCAGCGCGGCGCCCAGATGCGTCAGCGCCTCGCGATACCGTTCCTGACGCATCAGAATCAGCCCTGCGCCGATATGCACATCAGGGTTGCGTGGGTAGACCCGCGCCAAGTGTTGGAAATCCGCCAGCGCGGCGTCTAAATTCTCGGCTTGCTGGTAGAGTAGGGCGCGTTTGAGGCGCGTGGGCAAATCGTCGGGTTCGCGCTTGAGCGACTCGGTGTAGGCGCGGATGGCGTGTTCGGGCAAGCCACGCGCCTCGTAGGTCATCCCCAGCGACTTCCAGCCTGTGGTGTAGTCGGGCTGGAGCTCAACAGTGCGTTTGAGGTGTCGCTCGGCGTCGTCGAAGCGTCGCAGCTGATACGCCGCGATGCCGAGATTGTAGTGGATGCGGTAGTCGTTGGGGCGTAGGCGCGCGGCGCGTTGGAACCGCTCATAGGCGACGCCCCACTCGCCTTTCAGCGAGGCGTGCGCGCCCTCCAGCACGGGCAACTCTGGCTCGTTGGGGAAACGGTCGCGCAACATCCGCAGGTAGCCTTGCGCGTCCTCTAACTTGCGCAGGTCTAAGCACAGACGCGCGAGTTCGACCAGCGGCTTGGGGTCTTTGGGGTTCAGCTCGGCGGCTCGGCGCAGCTGCGCCAACGCCTTGTCGTTCTGATTGAGCATTCGGTACACCAGCCCCAGATGCAGGCGCGCGGGCGCGAAGTTCGGCTCACGCTGCACAATCTCACGCAGCAGCGGCTCCGCTTGCTGGTACTTGCCCTGCGCCGCCAGCCGCAGCGCACGCTGGTAGCGCGCCTCTAAATCGCTCGGCAGCCTCGCCTGCGCATGTAATAACGCTGATAGTATCGCCAAACCCACCACGAGCCAGCCTATGCGTCGCATCGCAACCGAGTATACCTGAAACGGTATAATTCGCCCGCCATGCAACAGGAGCCGATTATCCGTATCACTGAGCGTCCGAAGCCGCCGCGCCCAGAGGAGCTGAACCTGCGCTTCTCGGAACGCGCGGTCAAAGAGTTAGAAGCGTTGCTTACGCACTATCCTGACAAGAAGTCCGCAATGTTGCCCGCCCTGTGGATTGCGCAGCGCGAGTACGGCGGACAACTCACCTCCGACGCCATCGCCGAAGTCGCCTACCGACTCCAACGCTCCTACGCCGAGGTGGAGGGCGTAGCGACCTTCTACACGATGTATAACAAGACCCCTGTCGGCAAGTATATGCTGGAGGTCTGCACGAACCTGACCTGCATGATTTGCGGCGCGTATCGGATTTTAGAGCATCTGGAGCAGCGGCTGGGGATTCGGTTGGGCGAGACGACGCCCGACGGCATGTTCACCCTTGCGGAAGTGGAGTGCCTCAACAACTGTGGCGACGCGCCCGTGATGCAGGTCGGCGACATCTACTGCCGACGGCTCACCCCCGAAGCCATCGATGCGCTACTGGAGCAGCTGCGCAACAGCGATGAGCATACGGTAGTGCAACTCGCCGACGCCGAGGTGCAACTCCACCTCAGCGAGCAGGAACGGCGCGCCGCCGAGAACGCTTAGATACCCTCTCTGTAGCAAAGGAGCCTTTGCCGATGCGCGAGTCGGGCTTCGACATCCAGCGAGTGATAGAGCTCATCGCCGACCGCAAGATAGAGGAGGCGATGCAGGAGGGCAAGTTCGACGATTTGCCGGGCAAGGGCAAGCCGTTGCCGTTGGATGAGGAGTGGTTCGCGCCGCCGGAGCTGCGCCCTGCCATCCGCTTGCTCAAAAGCGCGGGCGTGCTACCCGATTGGCTGGAGCGCGCCCGCGAGATTGAACGCCTACGCGAGGACGCCCAACGCCTCTGGTATATCGCCGAGCGCGAGTATCCCCAAGCCCAGCAGCTCAGCGCGGAGCGGTTCCACGCCTGGCGCGACGCGAGCTGGCAGGGGATTCTCGCCGTTATGCAGCGCGTGAACAGCCTCATCTTAGCCTACAACTGCACTGCGCCCGCACACGCGCACCCGCAAATCCCATTCCAACTCGAAGCGGAACGCGCACGCTTCTACGACACATTCGCTCCCAACCCACCCGACGCCGAGTGAACCGAGCGATTCCGCGCCTCGCCCCCACAAAGAGGTTCTGCCGATTGCAGGGATAATCCGCAATTTCGCCTGCATACCAGCAGGAATATCAGTGTTCGCCACGAAGTTAAAGCATGTTCTGAAGGGAGTCTTACTATGACCGAGTGGCTCGATCGGTTCACAGGACATCGATATCGGCTCAGCGACGAGCAACTTCGCCAGATTCGCGATAGCTTGGCAAAGGAGCTGGCGCAGCAAGTCGGAGCAGGGGCTGCCGCCGACGCCGCGAACCGTGTAGCAGAGTTCTGGTCCACGACCTACTACGAGCGCGTGTTCCCGCTGCGTTTTGGGCGTGAGTCAGCAGGCGATATATTCGCGAAGGGCGCGCCGCTGGTGTATGAGGACGGCGGTAGCGTGCCCGCGCAGGCGGCGTGGCGCACGGAGTTCCTGCACGCGATGCGCTACCCGCCGATTTTGCCCGCCGAGACGCAATCCGACCTCAACGCGCCCGCCCTGCTAATCGCCGACCACCACTTGGCGACCGCCGCGCTGCTTAATGTGTGCCTGCGTCGGCTGGGGGTAGACGACGAAACCCTCCACCAAGCTCGGCTGGGCGCGCTGCTGCACGAGCTGGTGGATTTACCCGACATCCAGAACGCACTCAGCAGACACCCCATCGCACTGGGGCTGGCGAACTATCTCAAAGGCGCAAGCGACGCCCTGCCCGACGCTCTTCAGCCCCATCAGAGCCTCATCGAGGCGATACACGCAGGCGATTCAACCCGCGCGCCCGACGACGCCGCGTTTTGCATCGTCAGCTTGGCGGCGCAGCGCATCAAGCAGTATGTATTCGAGACATCTGGCTTGCCCGAGATCCGCGGCGCGTCGCAACTGCTCGACAAGGTTGTCGATGAGATGGCGCGGCAGGTCGCCGAGCAGGTAGGGAGCGAATGCGTGCTGCAGAGTGTGGCGTCGACGCTAATCTTTCTCGCGCCTGAGCCTGCCGACTGGGTGGAGCAGCTCAAACGCGCTTTTTACGAAGAGACGCTCACGGCGTTTTGCGCGTCGGCGGCGCATGAGGTCTCGCTGCGCGACTTTCTGGGCGACTACGGCGCGTGCATGCGCGACTTTTTCGCGGCGATGGACGCCGACCGCTATCGCGCCGAGCTGCCCGTGTGGGAGTGCCTCCCGTTCGAGGCGCGCTGCGCATTCTGCAGGCGTCGCGCGGCGATTGTCCTCCAGCAAGTGCGCAACAACGACTACTTACTCTCGTGCGAAGCGTGTCAGCGCAAGCACAAGGCAGGCGACGCCAACGAACGACGCGAGCTGGGCCTCCGCCCCCTTATTGACGCGGGCATCTTGGAACGCCGAAACCCGCAGCAATCGCTGAAAGAACGGTTTCGCAGATACTTCAAATCCCTCGCGCCTAAACAGTCGCTTTGGCGGCAAATATTCTCTGGCACTTTGGACGAACTGGTTCCCGAAACCGACGCCCGCGAAGCCAAAAAACAGGTTGCGTTTATCTACGGCGACGGGAGCAACTTCGGGCAGATTACGCGCAACCTCGACTCGCTGGGCGCGAGCCTGCAGTGGACGCGCCGCGCCGAGCTGGTGAACCGCGCAGCGATTGCGCTCGCGCTGAGCCAATCTATGCACGACGCGCTCACGCCCAAAGTCAATCTCCAGCGCATGCCCTACGAAATCTTGGTCGTGGGCGGCGACGACTTCAGCCTGTTCACATGGAGCCGACTTGCCCTGCGCTTTTGCCAGCAGTTTCTGGAGCTGACCGACTTGGAATATGAGAAAGGCAATCAGCAGGAATGCATCGTGGGCGAGACGCCCATCTGCTACGGCGTTGGCTGCCTCATCAGCGACGAGAAAGCCCCCGTGTCGCGCGTTGTCCCGTTCACCGAGAGCTACCTGCTCAAGTACGCCAAGCGCGGGGTGAAAGCGCACGAGCGCGGAACCATAGCCTTCCTCTTCACCACGAACGCCGACCAAATCCCCAGCGATTACAAAGCGCACCTGCTGCGCAACTACCGTCGGGAAGGGCGTCCGAGCAAGGGACAGACGCAACCCGTGCCCATCTACCTCACGATGCAGCCGCTGACCGCGCCTGAACTCGATGCGTTCCTGCAGTGCGCAACCGCCATCCAGAGCGACTTGGGTAGCCTGCAGCGCCTCGCCGAGCCGTTCGTGCGCCAGCCTATCGAAGCCGCGCTGCTCCACTTCGTGTACCAGCGAGCGCGCGCCGAGAAGTCGTCCGACGCGAACGCCTTCTTCGAACGCATCTTGAAACTTTCAGCCACGAACCGCGCAGGCGCGCCCGTCAGTCTGTTCCCTGCACAGACGCTGCATCGGATAACGCCTGAAAGCGACCAGCGGACCCAAGCCCTGTTCGCGCCGATTTTAGACCTCTTGGAGATGGTCAAGAGCCTGCGCTGAAGGAGATGAGAGCATGAGCCAGCTGATACCGTTCGAGATGGAAGTGCGTGTGGAGTTAGTGAGCGATTTGCACATCGCGGGCGTGGGGCGCACCGCCGCGCTGGTAGACCGCTGTATTGAGCTCGATGCGCAGGGGCGCGCCTACATCCCCTCTACCGCGTTCAAGGGGCGCGTGCGGGCGCACTACGAGCGGCTAATGCGCGCGCTGGGCTACGATATGAAAGTTTGCAAGCCGCCCGCGCCCCAAAATATGTGCCACAACCCTGCGAAACTCTGCCCCGCGTGTGCGCTGTTCGGCGCGCCCGTGCAACAGAGCCGCGTGGAGTTCACTCACCTGACGCCTGTCGAGGAGAAGGCGGAGCCGACCACGCGCATCGGCGTCGGCGTGAGCCGTCAACTCAACACGGTGGAGCAGGGCAGGCTCTTCTTCTACGAAGCCGCGCCCTCCGCCCACTACAAAACCTTCACGGGCGTTGTGCGCGGCTGGGCGACGGAGACCGAACTCACGCACCTCATCGCCGCGATGCGCCTGATTACCCACTTCGGCGGGCAGAAAGCGCGCGGGCTGGGGCGCGCCCGAGTGCAAGTCCAGCAGGTCTGGCTCCAGCAAAACGGCGCATGGAACGCCCACGACCCGCAAACCCTGCTCCAACACCTGAAGGAGGCGTCGCATGAAACGCTATAAACTCACGCTCACGGCGCAGTCGCCTGTCGCGATTGGCGAGTGGATGACCACGCGCAGCAATGTGCGTGAGAGCATGGACTATGTTCCGGGCGGCGTGTTGCGCGGCGCGCTGGCGCAGCTGATACTGGAGCGATTGGGCAATCACAACACCAGCCAGCGCGCGCTCGGCGGCGGCACGACGGCTCTTCAGCAGGCGTTCAATGCCGTGTTCGGCAAGGACGGAGCGCAGTTCCGCTTCCTCACCCCGTTCAATGAGGGCTGGATACCTGCGCCTGCCACCGCGCTGTTCAATAAACAGCGCGACAAGTACCTTTACGATACGCTCTTCGCGCTTATCAAGGGCAAGCCTTATGAGATGCAGTGCCCCGAAACGGGCGACCGATTGGAGCGCGGGCGCGGCTATCTCGTGCGCGATGAGGCAAGCGGGTGGCGCAAGGCGAAAATGCCCTCCAAGACCACCTATGTGCGCGTGGGGCTGAACCGCGCAACCGAAGCCGCCGAAGGAGGCGTGCTGTACGCCATCGAGGCGGTCGATGCGCCCATCGTGTTCACAGGCGAAGTGCTTCTGCCCACCCCCGCGTGCGAGCAAGCGTTTCAGCAGATTCTGGACGCGCTTTGCTGGCGCGATGGGCAGATTCGCCTGAGAGTCGGCTCTGCACGCTCGCGCGGCTTCGGCGAGGTGGAACTGAAATGCGAGGATGCGCAGCCCGAGCCCAGCGCGATACCTCTGGACCAGTTCGAGAAGCAAGGCATGCATATCTTCACCCTGCTCACGCGCACGCCCGCGATAGTCTACGACGCTTGCGGTCAGCCCGCCGCGACGCTGACGCCCGACATCCTGCGCAACTACCTACCCGACTTGCCCAGCAGCGTGCAGCTTCACGAGGGGGCAACCCGCGTCGAGCGCGAGCTGGTCAGCGGCTGGTCGGGCGCGTGGGGGATGCCCAAACCCGTGCAGCAGGCTATCGCGCCCGGCAGCGTGTTCACCTACACCTACGATGCTTCCGAACGCAACGCGGTGGAGCAGTGCCTCCAGCAGCTTGCCGTTCAAGGCGTCGGCGAACGCACTGCCGAAGGCTACGGGCAGTTCGCCGTCTGCTCCAGCTACCACTTAGAGCACGACATTACATAGTATAATACTCACACAGGGAGGCAATCACTATGAGTACGACGACACAGAACCCGGTGGCACTGGGCGAGTTAGTGCGCAAAGCGGAGGAGATT
>CALGZO010000185.1 GCA_937934465.1 uncultured Fimbriimonadales bacterium
GTCGGCGTCCCTGCCGACACCCTCTCTGGTGCGACGCCATTCTTGGCGTCGTGCTGGTGCTTGGACAAGACTGTTCAAGCCACGAGTGCGCAAGCGCGACGGCAGGAATGCCGTCGCACCAGTGTACCGTCGGCGTCCCCCACAACAAACTGCGCTTGGACAGGAATGTCCAAGCCACTGTAGCGTCGGCGTCCCCGCCGACGAAGCACACCAAACCGCGCAGCGTCGGCGTCCCCGCCGACGCCCTCTCTGGTGCGACGCCATTCTTGGCGTCGTAGCGTTGGCGTCCACGCCACCAGCAACGCTTGGACAAGACTGTCCAAGCCACGAGTGCGCAAGCGCGACGGCAGGAATGCCGTCGCACCAGTGTACCGTCGGCGTCCCCCACAACAAACTGCGCTTGGACAAGATTGTCCAAGCCACAGTAGCGTCAGAGTCCCCGCCGACAAACCCCAAACCCGTACCGTCGGCGTTTTTTTTCGTCAGCGGGACGCTGACGCTACGCTCCCTCTCGTCGCATCGGCGTTTTTTTCATCAGCGGGACGCTGACGCGACGCAGCCCACTTACGCTGCGATCGGGGTGATTTCTCGAACAACCTCTCTGAACCCCTTGACAAACCCACAAATTCTTGTTATAATTTAGGGGGGCGGACGCCACAGGTGGGTGAAAACCCCGTGAAATATGGCGCAAAACCATGCACAGTAGCAGGAAAAACCCAAATCGGGCTATAATTAAGATTCGGCGCGTGAAGCGCGCGGAACCATATCGGCGGGCGAGTCGTATAGTTTCTCAGGTACGACGCCGTATATGAAAAATAGAGACCGACGATTTTGTGAACAACTTCGCAAGGTTCGGTATGCTCATAGGAGGTGTTATCGAAGTGCCCGTATTAGATGAGGAGATGGATATTCTGATGGATACGCAGGCAACGGCTCGCGTGAGCAAAGCGGGGCGAGAAGCCTATTACGACGACCCGCTCGGCTTGGAAATGGACGCCACGGAGCTGGATGAGCTGGACACTCTGGAAGAAGATTTCTCCAACCTGGGGCTGGGAAGCCTCGATATAGGCGACGATTTAGGCAGCGAAGAAGAGGTCGACTTCTGGGGCGGCGTCGGCGAGGAGACCCCACACGAGGAAGACAGCGTCGAAATCGAACTCTGGATGCTGCAGAGCCGTCGCTCGCAACTGCTGACCCCAGAAGAGGAGATACGCTTCTCACAGCAGGTGCAGGAGGGCGAGCGGCTCTACAAAATCCGCCGCCAAATCGCCGATAAGCGCAAAATCGCGCCCGAAAGCGTCAGCGACGAAGATTGGGCAAAGGCGGCGAACCTGCCCACTTGGGAGCTGGCAGTGCGCATCGAAGAAGCTGAAGAAGCCAAGCGACGCCTCATCGAGTCCAACCTGCGACTGGTGGTCAGTATCGCCAAGCGCTACGCCTCGCGCGGCATCTCGCTGGCGGACCTGATTCAGGAGGGCAATCTGGGGCTAATCCGCGCCGTCGAGAAGTTCGACCCCGAGCGCGGCTTCCGATTCAGCACCTACGCCACTTGGTGGATCCGACGCGCCATCGCCCGCGCCGTCATCAACAACAGCCGCACCATCCGCATCCCCGTCTATGTGGCGGAGCTGATTAACAAAGTCATCAAGACCGAGCTGCGCCTGCAGCAAATCCTGCAACGCGAGCCGACCGACGAGGAGATTGCGGCGGAGACCAAAATGTCCGTCGAGCGCGTGCGCGAAATCCGACGCGCGGCGGTGGAGCCCATCTCCATCGAAAGCCCTGTCGGCGAGCGCGACAACGCCACGCTGGGCGAGTTCATCCCGTCGCAAGACATCGTGCCAACGCCTGAAGATGTCACGGCGCGGCTCATCCTGCGCGAGCAAATCGATATGATTCTGGAGAAGCTGCAGCCGCGCGAGCGCGATGTGGTGCGCCTGCGCTTCGGACTCGACGACGGGCATCAGCGCACGCTCGAAGAGGTCGGCGCGGAACTCAAAATCACGCGCGAGCGCGTGCGCCAGCTCGAGCTGCGCGCCCTGCGCAAACTCCGACTCATCGGCGAGCGCATCGAAGACCTGCGCCGTAATCAGGGGCTCGAACTCGAGGACGCGCTCGCGCTTATCGAGGAAGTGCAATAACCCCCGTTGGGCAGCCGACTGCCTGCCCGACGGGCAATCCCAACGCTTATGACCGAAACGCGCGTGCCGATTCCGACCTTAGAACGCTTAGCCATCTACCTGCGCGTGCTGCTGGACGCCCACGAAGCGGGCATTCAGACCCTCTCGTCGCAGGAGGTGGAGCAACATTCGGGCATCAACGCTGCGCAGTTCCGCAAAGACCTTTCTTACTTCGGCGAGTTCGGCAAGCCTGGCGTGGGCTACTCGGTGGAGGGGCTAATCCAGTGCATCGAGCGCATCCTGCGCTTGGATGCGGAGCAGCCGATTCTGCTGGTGGGCGCGGGCAACATCGGCGCGGCGCTGGTGGGCTACCCCAACTTCCAAGCGCACCGCCTGCGCATCGCCGCCGTGTTCGATAACAACTTCGTCAAAATCGGGCGACCGTTCGGCGACTTGGTGATTGAAGACATCGCGCGTATCCGAGAAATCAACGCCACGATTGGCGCGCGGCTGGGCATCATCGCCGTGCCTGCCCACGCCGCCCAAGAAGTCGCCGACCTGCTGGTGGAGGCGGGCGTCACGGGCATCCTCAACTTCGCGCCCACCATCCTGCGCGTGCCGCCCCATGTGCATGTGCGTAATGTGTCGTTCCTGCAGGAACTCGCCGTGCTATCGTACCAGGCGGTGGAGGAATCGCTGTGCATGAACGGTCAGGCGTCCCGTGGAGGCAAAGATGCAGTATGACTACCTTGTTTTGGGCAGCGGGATTGCGGGGCTGACCTTCGCGTTGAACGCCGCGCCCCACGGCTCGGTCGCCATCCTGACCAAGAAACAGCGCTCCGAATCGAACACCAACTACGCGCAGGGCGGCGTCGCCGCCGCGATTGGCGTGGACGACTCGTGGGAACTCCACCTCCAAGATACTCTCATCGCGGGCGCAGGGCTGTGCGACCGTGAAGCCGTCGAGGTGCTGGTGCGCAACGGACCGCGCCTCATCCACTGGCTGATCGAGCTCGGCGCACAGTTCGACCGCACTTCTGAAGACGCGATTGCGCTCGGACGCGAGGGCGGGCATTCGCGCAACCGCATCATCCACGCCGCCGACCACACCGGCTACGAAATCGAGCGCACGCTGCTCATCGCCGCGCGCAAGTCCCCTAATATCACCGTTCTGGAGCATTACCAAGCCCTCGACTTAATAATGGAGCATGGCGCGTGCGTCGGCGTGCAGGTGCTGGACACGCTCACGGGCGATTTGTTCGAGATTCGTGCGCGTGCGGTGATGCTGGCGACAGGCGGCTGCGGGCAGGTCTATCTGCACACCAGCAATCCGCCAATCGCCACAGGCGACGGGATTG
The DNA here is from genome assembly GCA_937934465.1 of uncultured Fimbriimonadales bacterium. Lineage (GTDB taxonomy): Bacteria > Armatimonadota > Fimbriimonadia > Fimbriimonadales > GBS-DC > GBS-DC. Next base: position 3,479 of record CALGZO010000185.1, read on the forward strand.
CGATGGCGTGGCGGGCGGGAGCGACCATCGCCAACATGGAGTTCATCCAGTTCCACCCGACCACGCTCTATCACACGGAGGCGCCCTCGTTCCTGATTTCGGAGGCGGTGCGCGGCGAGGGTGGTATCCTCAAACGGCGCGACGGCTACCGCTTCATGCCCGATTACGACCCGCGCGCCGAACTCGCCCCGCGCGACATCGTCGCACGCGCCATCGACGCCGAACTCAAAAAGACAGGCGACCCCTGCGTCTACCTCGATATCACGCACCTAAACGCCGAGTTCATCAAGCACCGATTCCCCACCATCTACCAGACTTGCCTGCAGTACGACATCGACATCACCCAAGAGCCGATTCCTGTGGTGCCCGCGGCGCACTACACCTGCGGCGGCGTCTGGACCGACCTGGAGGGGCGCACGACGGTTCCGCGGCTTTATGCCTGCGGCGAGGTCGCCTACACGGGCGTGCATGGGGCGAACCGATTGGCAAGCAACTCGCTGCTGGAGGCGTTGGTGTTCGCCGAGCGCGCCGCGCAGCACGCCACCGCGCGACTCGACGAGCCGCCCCCCACGCCGAGACCCTCCTGCATCACGGCGCAACTGCCTTTGATTGAACCCGCGCCCGCCGTCGCCGACCGCGCCTACAACTGGGACGACGACCGACTCCAAATCCGCCAGCTGATGCAGAAGAAGGTCGGCATCGTGCGCACGGTGCAACGCCTGCAGGAAGCGCGATGCCAACTGGAGCCGCTCGCGGCGCAGATAGAGGCGGCGTACCGAACGCTGCCGCCCAGCGTCGAGTCGTGTGAGGCGCGCAACTTGGCGGCGTGCGCACTGCTGATTACCAACAGCGCGCTCGCCCGCAAGGAGAGCCGCGGACTGCACTATGTGCTGGACTACCCCGACACCCGCGAAGAGTTCGCGACCTGCCCCACCTTGATTACGCCCCCGTGAAGAAGATCGATTGCATCATCCGTCCGCACAAGCTGGAAGAGGTGAAGACCGCGCTGAACGCGCTGGGCATAACAGGCATGACGGTCAGCGAGGTGCGCGGCTGCGGCAACAGCCCGCCCGCCGACGCTTGGCTGGGCGAGGAGACGCTCATCCGCCTGCCCATCCGCCTGCGCATCGAGATGGTCGCCCCCGACGCGATGGTCGAACCCATCATCGAGGCGATACTCCGCCACGCGCACACGGGTCAGCCCGACGACGGCAAGATTTTCGTCGCGCCGTACCGCGAAGCGATACGCATCCGCACGGAGGAACGCGGCGAGGCGGCGTTATGAGCGCGCCCCGCCCATCCACGCCCACGCCAAACGCGCCCACAACCCCAGCCGAATCGCGCCGACGCACAGCCCATACAGCAACGGGTTCAGCCGACCGCGATAGTGCTTCGCATAGAACCGCTCCAACGCGCGATGCGACTCGCGAATCGCGCTCAGGCGCACCTGCCGCGTGCTTGCCCCGCCGTGATGAAGCACCCGCACATCCGATACATAGTAAATCTTCCAGCCCGCTTGCCGAATACGGTAGCACCAGTCCACATCGTTGAAAAACAGGGGAAACGCTTCGTCCATCAGCCCGACCTGTTGCACGACGGCGCGTCGGGTCATCAGGAAAGTCGCCATCGGCTGGTCGACCTCGGCGGTCTGGTTGTAATCGAACCAGCGCATGCGATAGCCGCCGAGCGCGCGTGCGCGTGGGAGCAGCCTCGCGATGCCCGACGCTTCAAACAGCAGGTTGGCAGGCGTGGGGAACCCGCGCACGGAGGCTTGCACGCGCCCGTCGGGAAAGAGTTGCCGCGCGCCGATTGCGCCCGCCTCCCCATGCGCACGCATGAACCCCACCGCGCAATCCAGCGTGTCGGGGAAGACCTCCGTGTCGGGGTTCAACAGCAGAATGAACTCGCCCTGCGCCTGCGCCATCGCCTGATTATTGCCCCGCGCGTAGCCCAAGTTCTGCGTGTTGGCAATCAGCGCGACTTGGGGGAACTCGGCGCGCACCATCGCCGCGCTGCCGTCGGGCGAGGCGTTGTCCACCACTATCACCTCGAACGGCTCCGCGAGCGGATAGCGATAGAGCGACTGCAGGCACGCCCGCAGCAGCGCGCGTGTGTTCCAGTTCACGATGCAGATACTGAGGGTGATGGGCTGCACGCGCCGTAGAGTGTACCTGACGCCTTTCTACCCCACCTCCGTTTTACAGAGCGTCTCTTTGCCGACGGTGTGCAGGGTTCGGTGTCCTGCGAGCGCGAGGGTGAGATCCAGCTCTGCCAGGAAGTTGCGCAGGTAGGTCTGCACGCCTGCCTCGCCCTCGATGGCGAGCGCCCACATCACTGGTCTGCCCAATCCGATCATCCGTGCGCCGAGCGCGATTGCTTTGAGCGCGTCTGCGCCCGTGCGTACACCGCTGTCGAACAGCACAGGCACTCGGTCGCCGACCGCCTCCACAATCTGGCAGAGCGCATCCAGAGCGGGGACTGCGCCGTCGACCTGCCTGCCCCCGTGATTGGAGACGATGACGCCGTCCACTCCGCGTCGCACTGCCTCCCGCGCGTCGTCGGGATGGAGCAGCCCCTTGAGCAGAATCGGCAGCGAGGTCTGCCCGCGCAGATACTCCAAGTCGTCCCAAGTGAGGCTGGGGTTGCCGAAAATCGCTGCGAACTGCAAGACTGCGCTGCCGGGATCCTCTTCGGGCGGCGCGCTCAGCAGCGAGCGGAACACAGGGTCGCTGAAATAGTTCGCCAGCCCCTCGCCGTGCATAAAAGGCAAGTAGGCGCGTTTCAAGTCGCGTGGACGCCACGCCAGCATATAGGTATCGACCGTGACCACGATGGCGTTGTAGCCTGCCGCCTCTGCGCGACGCACGAAGCTGCCCGCCACTTCGTGGTTGCGGCTCCAGTAGAGCTGGAACCATCGGGGGGCGTCGCCCATCGCCTCGGCGACTTGCTCAATCGTGTACGAGGCGACTGTGCTGAGCGTGAACGGTACGCCCAACTTCGCGCACGCGCGCGCCGTCGCCAACTCCCCGTCGGGATGGATAATCCCCTGCACCCCCACAGGCGCGACATAGACAGGGACAGGATACTTGCGCCCCAGCAGCTCCACGCTCCAGTCCCGCTCGGCGACATCGCGCAGGTAACGGGGCACTATCGCCCACTTCTCGAAGGCGCGTGCGTTCGCCGCCGCCGTGCGCTCTGCGCCTGCGCTGCCCGCCACATAGTCATACGCCTCAGGTTTGAGCGCATCCCGCGCCGCCGATTCCAAATCCGCGTAGTCCACAGGGAAACCCTCAGGCATCCCAAACAAACCCTTGCGATACAACTCCAACTGACGCTCCATCCCTGTCTCCATCATGTAGCCCTCCAATCAGGTAAATTCGCAACGCTCGCAAAAAATCCTGTAAACCCCACAAAACACGGGAACTTTTCGCGTTTTACTTTGGTATGTGTATCTGCTATGGACGCAGAGAACCATTTTGAAGGGGAACTGAGTAGTCTTCTGAAGCAGATACTGCACGAGCTACGCGCGATTCGCCAGTTGTTGGAGCGTCAGTCGCCCGACCAAACGAAGCAGGGAGTAATCGCTCAGCTGCAGCCGTTGGTGTATACCCCCCAAAAAGCGGAAACCTACCTGGAACGGTATCTGACAACCCGACAGCTGCATATCGTTGAAGCCACGCAACTCGCGCCAGAGAACCCAGTGATGCGCGAGCGGATGCACTTGGCGTACTTTATGGGGCAGAACTACTCGGTAGTGCAAGATTTGCTCCAACTGCTGCGCGCGACCTTACAGCGCCCAAACAAAGTGCAGCTGAACTTGTCAGGACGCGCCGAGAACGCTATTTCGATAATCACAAATGTCTGCAGCAGACTATATCATTTGTATATGCTACAATACTACAAATACACGCGCAACCCGCGCTCTGTCTGTTGCAAGGTGCGTCGGCAGCCGTTTGTGCATAACTATCTGTCGGGCGGCTGGTTCGAGTTGTATGTGGCGCAGGAGGCGCAAAAGCTGTTAGGGAACCGCCTCTTGTGGGCGAAGCGGAATGTCAAATTGCAAGCGCAGGGCGGCGCAGTGTGCGAGGCTGATTTGCTGATGGTGGTGCAGAGCAAACAGGGGGAGCTGCTGCCTGTCGTGTTGGAGTGCAAGAGCGCGAACGCGCTGTATGATAATGAACCGCGCCAAATCCAACGGCTCAACAGTTTGCTCAATCTCGGAATGCGCTGCTCGGCAGTCGTGTTCCCCGAGCGACCCAGCCCTGCTTTTGCTGAACAGTGGTTCACAGAAACAGGCTCCCAAATCATCGGGCGCGAGCAGCTGCCGCAGTTCTTGAGTGAGCTGTAGCCGTCTGTAGCGAGTTCGTCAGCCGGTCGGTTTTCACCACTGCATCGGGGGCGCCACGAAGCGTTCCCGATTGCCCCCTGCTTGCAGGGTGAACCGATTTTTCTGGATTGGTTCCCCCTGTAAGCAGGAGGAACCGATTTTTCTGGATTGGTTCCCCCTGCAAGCAGAGGGAACCGATTTTTCTCAGTTGGTTCCCCCTGCTTGCAGGGGGAACCTAAAGGAGGGGGTTCCTGCACCTACTTGGCTATTGCCGTAGGGACGCGCCTGCGTGCAGGGTAGGAGAAAGCCCTTCTTATGGCAGGAGTTTTGGGGCGTCCTGCGAATGAATTCGCCGTTATGAAGGCGATACGGCAGATGTGGTGGCTGGCGGGGCTAATCGCAACATGCGCCCACGCCCAGCCGAAACAAGAAGCGACGATCAGCGTGAACTTGGAGAATGGCGCGACCGTCAAGGGCACGGTGAAGGTCGTGGCGCGCGTGCAGACCGAGAGCCTCGTGGAGCGTGTGGAGTTCTCCGTCGACGGCGCGCTGCGCGAGGTGGACGATAGCACGCCTTACGAATATGAGTGGGACACCCTAACCGACACGGAAGGCGAACGCACGCTCAAAATCACAGCGCTGCTGGAAGGCGGTAAAAGCGCGGTCAAGGAGTTGAAGGTGGTCATCGATAACGGCGTGGGGCTGGGCGTGGCGCACCACTACGCGCAGGCGCGCGACGCCTTCGCCGAGGGCAGGTTCGAAGACGCCCTGTATCATACGCGCGTCGCGCTCAAAGCCGACTCGGCGCACCGCGAGTCGCGCGTGCTGCAAATCCAGACGCTGCTACGCTTGGGGCGCGCCGCCGACGCCGACGACGCCGTGGAAGACCTCGCCCGACTCTATCCCGACTCGATCGAGACGCAGGAGCTGCGCGTGGCGACGAGCCTGCGCCGCGCTCGCAACGCACGCAACGAACGCGAACTACTGCGCAACGCCATCGACGCCCAGCACAAAATCAACCAGATGCGCCTCAAAACCGTCGCCGATACGCAAGCGCCCGATGCCATACTGAACCGTACCCTGCTGCAGATTGCCGAGGGTCAAGCAAGCGCGACCATCAACGACTTGCTCCAACTGGTGGAGCGCGAGCCGAACAACCCGCGCTACCTGAATATGCTCGCCTACGCCTATCTGCACGCAGGACGCTGGCGCGATGTGATTGTCATTACGAACACGGCGATACGGCGCGGCGTCGCCAACGACTACACCTACGCCATTCGCGGACTCGCCGCCGCGCTGCTCAACGATACGCGCGAGCAGGAACGCGCCTTCGCTGAAGCGGAGAAGATCGACAAACAGTCGCGCGCGTTGCTCGCGGCGCAGGCGAACTTGGCGATGTTGGGACGACGCGCCAGCGCTGTCGGTAGGCTCGCTGCCCAAGCGCAAGGACTCAGCGACAATACTCCCCAAGTCGCCTTCATGCGCTACTGGAGCTTCGTCAACAGCCGCGAGTACGACCGCGCGAAAGACGCCTTCTGGCGCGTGATGGACTTGGATCCCCTGATGGCGGAAGCCTATCAGCTGCGCGGCATGCTGAACCTCATCGACGGCTTGCGTCCGGGCGAGGAGGACTTGCTGGCGACTGCGCGTGAGTGGTTCGAGATTGCGCTGCAGGCGCGCCCGAACTATGCGCCAGCGCATCTGGGCATCGCGCTGAGCTACGCGCTGGAGGCGTACACGACCAAGCGCGACGGCAATCGCCCCGACGCCGAGACGCTCCAACGCGCTGAAGCCGCGCTGGAGAAAGCGTTGGAGACCTCGCGCGACACCGCGTGGGCGCAGGTGGGCGCGTCCTACATCTACACCGAGCTGCGCAAGGTGCGCGAGGCAGACCAAGCCATCCGACGCGCCGCGCAACTCGACCCGAACCGAGTCACGAGCCTCACGCCGCCTGAACCCCCGCGCGCGATGGAAATGCTGATGGCGATGCTGTTCGTGCCCGTGCTGCCTGCGCCCTGAACCACGCCCACCCCACGCAACACCCGCAATGGGGAAGCGAACGGCTCTGTGATGATTGGACGAATCTGCGGTGTGCTGCTCAGCGTGGAGGAGAACTTTGCGCTCATCGATGTGGGCGGCGTGGGGTACGAGGTGCGCCTGCCGCCCAACCTCAAGGAGCAACTCCCGCCGCTGGGCGAGACCGTCGCGCTGCACATCCGCACCCTCTTCCACGAAGAGGACGGCTTGATGCTCTTCGGCTTTCTGGAACCCGCCCAACGCCGCCTGTTCGACCTGCTCATCACGGTCAGTGGGGTGGGACCGCGCTTGGCGTTGAACATGATGGGCGCGTCCGAGATAGGGGCGCTCGCCCGCGCGATTGCCCGCAAGGACACGCGCTACCTGAAGTCGCTGCCGGGCGTCGGCGCGAAGTTGGCGGAGCGGCTCGCGCTGGAGCTCGCCGATAAGGTCGCGCACCTCGCCTTCGAGCGTCAAGTGGAGCGACTTGTAGCCGCGACGCGCGGCAGCACGGTCGATCTCGACGCGCTCGCCGACGGCTTAGTGCAGCTGGGCTACAACCGTCGCGAGGCGCACGCCGCCCTCAACGCCGCCCTCAGCGAACAGCCCGACGCCGATGAGCAGACGCTGATGCGACTCGCGCTCTCGAAACTCGCGCCCCGACGCTAATCGGGTATACTCTGAACCACGCGCGACGCCGCGCGTCTAAAACCTTATAGGAGGTGTCAACTATGCAGAAACGCAACCGCTTCTGGTGGGCAATTCCGTTCACCATCGGTATCTTGTTGTGGGGCGTGTGGAGCATCGTGTTCTCCTCTACGCCTCTGAAAGAAGGTTCAAAAGCCCCCGACTTCACCCTCGTCGGCAGCGACGGCAACACCTATCGCCTCAGCGACTATCAGGGGAAGCGCGTCGTGCTGATGTTCTACCCGAAATCCAATACTCCCGGCTGCACCGCGCAGAACTGCGCCGTGCGCGACCAGTACGATAAGCTCAGCCACCACGCCGTCGTGTTCGCTATCAGCGTCGACACGGCTGACACGCAAGCGAACTTCGCCAAGCAGCACAACCTCCGACAGGTCGTGTTGGCGGACGCGGACGGTAAAGTGGCGGAAGCCTACGGCGTGCGCACCACAGCAGGCTTCGCGAGCCGAACGACCTATGTGATTGCGCCTGACGGAACCATCGAAAAGGTGTTCGAGAAGGCAGGTACGAGCAATCACGCCGACGAGCTGTTGGCGTACTTCAACGCGCGCTCGCAGTACGGCGACGCGACCAAAGCCGCCGCGCCCGAAAAGCCCGCTATCGGCAAGCGCGCGCCCAACTTCACCCTGCCGAACATGAACCCACGCGAGGAACTGCCCAAAGAGGTCACCCTCTACGACATCAAAGACAAGAAGGCGATCGTGATTATGTATATCGCCACGCGCTGCCCCGTGTCGCTGGACTATGATGAGCGCATGGCGAACCTCGCGAAAGAGTATATGCCCAAAGGCGTGATGTTCATCGGCATCAACTCCAACAACATCGAGCCTGCAGCGGAGGTGACCGAACACGCCCAGAAGAAAGGCTTCACCTTCCCCGTGCTGAAGGATGAGGGCAATAAGGTCGCCGATATGTACGACGCGAAGGTGACCCCCGAAGTGTTCGTGCTGGATTCCAACTTCGTGCTACGCTACCACGGGCGCATCGACGACAGTCAGAATCCGCAGCGTGTGAGCCAACGCGACCTGAAGAACGCGCTCGATGCGATACTCGCGGGGCGCGACCCTGAAGTGAAAGAGACACGCGCGTTCGGATGCACCATCAAGCGCGTGCAACGCTAACCCCCAGGTGCGACGACATTCCTGTCGTCGCACCAACTATCTATCACACCACCCTGTCACCGCGCCAACTGGGTATCACATCACATCCTGTCGCCGCACCAACAATCTATCACACCACCTGCCGCCGCGCCAACTGGGTATCACATCACACCCTGTCGTCGCACCAACAATCTATCACACCACCTGTCGCCGCGCCAACCGAGTATCACATCACACCCTGTCGTCGCACCAACTATCTATCACACCACCTGCCGCCGCGCCAACTGGGTATCACATCACACCACCCTGTCGCCGCGCCAATTGACCTACTTCACTTTGCAGGTGGAAATCCCGAACAGTTTATAGGCGAAGCACTGCCCGATTAGCCCCGAAAGCAGAATCGGAACGCCGATTACGCCCCACCAGCTCTGCGCGAACACGCCCCAGCCGATGATAGCCACGCCTAACACGATGCGCAAGATACGATCGATGCCTCCAACATTTGGTTGCATAACATGCACCTCCTGAATTGCACTACGGCGTTGCAGAGGTTTAGGTTCCAGCGTGTGGAAAGAAGGGAGGTGTATCGCCAAGCGTGGCGTCGCCCCTGTGGGTTGGACATTCCTGTCCAAGCACAGTACCCAAAGTGGCTTGGACATTCTTGTCCAAGCGTGGTGCGACGACATTCCTGTCGTCGCACCTGTAGTCCGAGTGTGGTGCGACGACATTCTTGTCGTCGTCCCTGTGGCTGGGACATTCCTGTCCAAGCACAACATCCAAAGTGGCTGGGACATTCTTGTCCAAGCGTGGTGCGACGACATTCTTGTCGTCGCACCTGTGGCTGGGACAGTCTGGTTCAAGCACTGAGGCGACGCCTGGAAAGGCGTCGCACCTGAACTTGCACGACGCCACGAATGGCGTCGCACCACGCTTGCACAACGCCACGAATGGCGTCGCACCTGTGGCTTGGACATTCTTGTCCAAGCGCGGTTCGTCGGCGGGGACGCTGGCGCTACGACGCCACGAATGGCGTCGCACCACGCTTGCACGACGCCACGAATGGCGTCGCACCAGTGTTGCTCGTCGGCGGGGACGCCGACGCTACAAATGGCGTCGCACCTGAACTTGCACGACGCCACGAAAGGCGTCGCACCTGTGTTGCTCGTCGGCGGGGACGCCGACGCTACAAATGGCGTCGCACCTGAACTTGCACGACGCCACGAAAGGCGTCGCACCTGAACTTGCACGACGCCACGAATGGCGTCGCACCAGTGTTG
>CALGZO010000186.1 GCA_937934465.1 uncultured Fimbriimonadales bacterium
AGTGTGGGCAGCAGGTACAACATCCTGTATGTTTCAGGCGGTTTGAGGGGATGGGGGTACAAGATGGAGCGGGCAGCGGGAATCGAACCCGCACCGCCAGCTTGGAAGGCTGGAGCTCTACCATTGAGCTATGCCCGCTTGCCTAATTGCCATTATACCCCAAACCAGCGACAGATTCAACTACTCGTGGGGACAACAGGTTGTTTCAGCATTCTCACTTATTGAGGAGCCACGCTGGATGTGAGGCTCCAGCGCGACAATAGCAGATTAGTGTGAGTAGGTAAGCAGCTACTGGGGCAGAGACAGATTTACCCCCACCCCCAACTTCCTCTCCTACATTGGGGAAATTAGAGGGGAATTTTTCGCAAAATAGGGTATAATTAGTAAGTAGGTCTACTCGGTCAACTGGTATTCGGGTGAGCGGCGGAGTAGGTCTACAGCAGCAGCGACGCAATCCTGCTAAGGAGGTAATGCGATGAAGCGTGGATTTACGCTAATAGAGCTACTGGTCGTGATTGCGATTATCGCCATTTTAGCGGCGATTCTATTCCCTGTGTTTGCACAGGCGCGCGAGAAGGCGCGTCAGACGACCTGCACCAGCAACCACAAACAGATGGGGCTGGCAACCATGATGTACCTCACTGACTACGACCAGACCTGGTTCCCTGCGTGGGTGGATGTGCCCAATTTGGGGAATGGGCACTGGTTCTTCAAAATCTCGCCGTACATCAAGTCGGGCGCGGGCACGACTTGGGACACCTACACGCCGCAAGCTCGCGCGAGCGAGATTCGCATCTGCCCTTCAGGGGTGGCGCGCGCCTTCAACTACAGCATGAACCAGCACATCTGCCCGCTGATTTGGGACAACAGCTGCCCGCTCGGACCAGGGCGGTGCTACCTGCCCGACACCGAAGCCATCTTCACCCACCCAGCGGAGACGATAATCTACGGCGACGCCACTCAGATTGAGGGATGGGGCTGGGATTCTTCGGCGAACTTCTGTTATTGGCCCTCGCAAGAGACCTGCTGGAACGGCGGACGCTTCCCGCAGGGCGACAGCGACCCGCTCTGGGATCGCTTAGACCGCGATGTGCCGCGCTCAGTCTGGGATCCCAACAGCACTTGGAACCCCGACTTGGGCTACGGGCAGGTGCGCTATCGCCACAATCGGATGGCGGTGTTCACCTTCGCCGATGGGCACGCCAAAGCGTTCCGTCGCGGCGCGGTGAAAGTACCGTGGCACTGGTCGCTGACCGCAACCCACGAGAACGATTGGGCGCGATAGGAGCCAGCCATGCGAACCGAGATACCGACGCCCGTCGTGATTGGGATTATCGTGCTGATTGTGGCGGTGTTGGGCTTCTTTGTCGTGCGTAGTCTGATGGAGCCTGCGCCGACTGTGGACACGATTCGGGCAGGGGGTCCGCCCACGCCGAACTACGCGCCTGCGCCCGCGCCGATGGCGCCGCAGGGGGCGAACCCCGCGCCGTACCAGCCGCCTGCCGGCTACGGTGCGCCCGGACGCTAAATCCCCTCCACCGCTAACTTGGGGTTGCGAAGCCACTTATGCGCTTCGACAACCCCCACCACACTCAACGCAACCAGCGCGCTCCGCACCCACGCCTCCAACTCTATCGGCTCCACACGCAAAACAAACTGCGTCGGGGGCAAGTAGAGCGCGAGCGCGTGAATTGTTATCGCGCTCAACGCCGCCAGCAGCAAAAACGGGTTGCGCAGCGGGCTGAGCAGAAACGCTGAGCGGAACTCGGAACGCGAGTTGCCCACATGGAAGTTCTGGAACAGCACCATCGTGGTCAGCGCGACGGTCTGCGCTCGCGTGAGCGAACCCGTTTGCTCATACTCGTAGTGGAACAGCCACAGCGTCGCGATTGCCATCAAGATACCCACAATCACCGTGCGCTCCCACAGCAGGTTCGAGATAACGCCCTCGTTGCGCGGGCGCGGACGCTGGCGCATGATGCTCTTGTCGCCTGGCTCGAACGCCATCGCCACATCCTGCAAGCCGTTGGTGACCAGGTTCAGCCACAGCAGCTGCGCGGGCAACATCGGCATCGGCATCGCCAGCATGACGGCGAACAGGAACATCAGGATAGACCCTGCGCCTGTGGAGATGAGGAAGAAGGTGGCGTTGCGCACATTTTTGAAGGCGACGCGCCCCTCCTCGACGGCGTTGCGGATGCTCACGAAGTTGTCGTCTGCCAGTACGATGTCGGCGGCTTCGCGGGCGACATCCGTGCCGCTTTTGCCCATCGCCACCCCGACATCGGCGGCGCGTAGCGCGGGCGCGTCGTTCACGCCGTCGCCCGTTACCGCCACCGTCTCGCCGTTTGCCTGCAACGCTTTCACCACGCGCAGCTTGTGTTCAGGCGACACACGCGCGAACACATTCACGGTGCGCACGCGCTCGCGCAGCTCCGCGTCGGTGAGGCGTTCCATCTCCGCGCCGGTAATCACTTCCGCGTCGGGTGGGGCGATGTGCAGTTGGGCGGCAATCGCGCGGGCGGTGGCGGCGTGGTCGCCCGTAATCATCAGCACGCGAATACCTGCTTGACGACACTCGTCAATTGCCTCCAACACGCCGCGCCGCGGGGGGTCCATCATGCCCACCAGCCCGATGAAGACCAAATCGGACGGTTCGGGCACGCCTGTGCGCGTCTCGGCGCGCTCAGCGCAGCGGCGATACGCCAGCCCCAGCACGCGCAGCCCGCGCTCCGCCATCGATTGGGCATGGCTCATCACCTCTTCCTGCGCTTCCCGATTGAGGGGCAGCTCGCCGTCGGGGGTGAGCCAGCGTGTCGCCATGCGCAGCACGCGCTCGGGCGCGCCCTTCACGAACATCCAGTGTTCGTCGCCGCGCTCGCGAATACTTGCAGAGTATTGCAACTCTGGCTCGAACGGGATCTCACCCACAACGGGATGCCGCTCGCGCCACTCGTCGTGATGGAAGCCCGCCTTGAGCGCGGCGATGAGCAGCGCGGCTTCCGTCGGGTCGCCGTGAATCTCGTATTCATCCTCGCCCACGCGCCGCACCTGCGCCTCGTTCGTCAGCACGGAGGTCAGCAACGCCAGCACGAACGGATGTTCATCGTTGCGGGGAATATCCTGCGCTTGGAGTTCGCTAATCCGATACCACTCGCCTGCCGTCCAATATTCCTGCACAGTCATGCGGTTCTCGGTGAGCGTGCCTGTCTTGTCTGAGCCGATGACAGTGGTGCTGCCGAGCGTTTCGACGGCGTGCAGGCGTCGCACCAGCGCGTTGCGTTTCGCCATCGCGCTCACGCGCAGGGCGAGCGTGATGGTCAGCACGATGGGCAATCCTTCGGGCACGGCGGCGACCGCGACGCCCACGATGATTTTGAACATCTCCACCAGGCTGTTGCCCAGCGCCAGCCCCATCCCGAAGATGACCGCGCAGCTGACGCCGATGACCAGCCCCACGATGTGCGCGAAGCGGCGCATGCGCTGCTGCAGGGGCGTCTCGTCGATGCGTTGCTCGCGCATCCGCTCCGCGATTTTGCCCAGCTCCGTGCGCTCGCCTGTGGCAACGACATACCCGCGCCCGCGCCCCGAAACCACAATCGAACCCGAATAGAGCATGTTGGCGCGGTCGGCAATCGGCGTCTCCTCTGGCACGGGGGCGACCTGCTTGTAGACAGGAACCGACTCGCCTGTCAGCAGCGACTCGTCCACCTGCAGCGCGGTCGCCTGAAACAGGCGGATGTCGGCAGGCACGCGAACGCCCGACTCCAGCACCACCACATCGCCCAGTACCAGCTCGCGGCTCTCGATATCGTGTTCCGCGCCGTCTCGAATCACCCGCGCGTGCGGCGCAGTGAGCTGCATCAGCGCACGCACCGATTTCTCCGCGCGAAACTCCTGAACGAAGCCTATCGTGGCGTTGAGGATCAGCACTGCAGCGATGACGCCCGTGTCGATATACTCGCCGAGCAAGAGCGTCACCACCGCTGCGACCAGTAAGATGTAAATAAGCGGGCTTTTGAACTGGTGCAGGATTAGTTCGGGGATGCTAATCGGCTTGATGGTTTCCAGTTCGTTATAGCCGTACTGTTGGAGCCGTCGCTGCGCCTCCTGCAGGCTCAGCCCCTGCTCGCCCGTGCGGAGACGCTCCGCCGTTTGCTCTGGCGTCAGCGCGTGGGGAGCGAACTGTATAGATAATTGCTCAGGCGTTTCAACCAGTGGGTTATTCATAGCGGGTACCTCCCTCATGGTAGAGGATACCCTACTCGGCGTGCGCCCCTGTCGCCCGATTAGTCCTTATCGATGCCCCACAGCGCTTGGTCTAAGTCCCATAGCAGGTCTTCGAGGGTTTCCAGCCCGATGGAGAGCCGTATCATTTCGGGACCGATGCCTGCGAGTTGCAGCTCCTGGTCGCTGAGCTGTTGGTGGGTGGTGGACGCTGGGTGGATGACGAGACTGCGCACATCGCCCACATTCGCCAGGTGCGAGAACAGGTGGAGGTTTCGGATGAACCGCTTGCCTGCTTCGCGGGCGTCGATGCCTGTGGGGGGCTTGACGCCGAACGAGAACACTGCGCCGGGTCCGCGCGGCGTGTATTTTTTTGCAAGGTGATGGTCGGGGTGGTCGGGTAGCCCTGCGTAGGCGACCCATGCCACGCGCGGATGTTCAGCCAGAAACCGCGCGACCGCCTGCGCGTTTGACACATGGCGTTCCATCCGCACCGAGAGCGTCTCCAGCCCCTGCAGCAGCAAGAAGGCGTTGAACGGCGAGAGGCACGCTCCGACATCGCGTAGCGTCTCGGCGCGCAGCTTCATCAGGAACCCGTAGTGCCCGAAGGTCTCGTAGAACTTCAGCCCGTGATACGCGCCCGACGGCTCGGCAATCGTCGGGAAGTGGCTGTAGTCGAACTTGCCCGACTCCACCACCGCGCCTGCAATCGAGTTGCCGTGCCCGCCGAGGAACTTCGTGGCGGAATGCACCACAATCGTCGCGCCCCACTCTATCGGGCGACACAGGTAGGGGGTGGCGAAGGTGTTGTCCACAATCAGCGGGATGCGATAGGCGTTCGCCAACTGCGCGAGCCGTTCGATGTCCAGAACGCTCCCTTTGGGGTTGCCGATGGTCTCGCCGTACAGGGCGCGCGTCTGGGGCGTGATTGCCTGCTCCCACGCGCTGAAATCGCTCGGCTCAACGAACCTGACCGTCACGCCCATCTTTTTGAAGGTGTGGGTGAACTGCGTCGTTGTGCCGCCGTACAGGTGCGCCGAGCTGACGATTTCATCGCCAGGCTGCAACAAGGTGTAGAAGGTGAGGAACTGCGCTGCCATCCCGCTCGCGGTCGCCACCGCGCCTGTGCCCCCTTCCAGCGACGCGAGCCGCTCCTCGAACACGGCGTTGGTCGGGTTCATAATGCGCGTGTAGATGTTGCCGTACTGTTTGAGTTCGAACAGTTGCGCGGCGTGGTCGGGGTCGTCGAACACGAACGAGGTGGTCTGATAGATGGGCACAGCGCGTGCGCCTGTGTAGGGGTCGGGGATGTGCCCAGCGTGTAGCATACGGGTCTCAAAACCGAACTCGCGCGGTGGACGGCTCATAACGCAAAGTGTACCCAACTTGACCAGTTGCGAAGACGCTCAGAGCGAGCAGTTCAGCGGGAAACGGAGCTGACGCGTGGAGCCATCCCCGTCAGGGAACTCTATGATGAACCGACATGACGCCGCTTGACTTCACCGTCCACGATGGAGTACAGCAATGTTGCTAACGCAACGGCGACTTACCTTGACAACGAGCTCCTTTTTGAGTTCAAAAAGATGCCTTTCCAAGAAAAGCGTCTCGGTTTGTAGCCTACCTGTGAGGGATTGAAACTTCTAAGAGGTATACTCTGAGCGATGTCGCCCTACCTCGAACTCGAGAACCCTGAGTGCCGTCTTTACAACGCCGATGTGCTGACGGCGGACTTTATCCCGCCCGAATCGGTCGATCTCATCGTCACTTCACCTCCTTACAATGTG
>CALGZO010000187.1 GCA_937934465.1 uncultured Fimbriimonadales bacterium
CTGGCTTCGGCGTGTAATCACTCATCTAACTCACCTCGGCTGCGTGTTTCGCCCCAAACGCGACGGTTCCTGCTTCAGGCGACGAAAAACCCACGCGACGCGGTGGAGAGCAGGGTGAAGATAGCTCCCCAGACGCGCCAAAATCGTCATCCTCCAATCGTATTAATGCAGCCGACACGGCGCATGTACCCAACTTGCAAGTTTTGGCATATTCGTTGCATGATAAGTTCCTAATTAACAAAAAATCTGGTACATATTCGGGGCGAGGTTCTACCGAGGGTGCGCTGAGGGTGTTCCTATGCAGCTTCTCTGGCGTATGCGCAGAGCGTTGCAATCCTACACCGCGATTAGGTATACATATGTCTACCAACCTGTCCTAAAGGGTGGAGGCGACGCCATGCAAACCCAAGAGACCGAGTTCTGGATTGCCTCAGAGCGCAATAGCGAGTATCCGTTCACACGCGAGGATTCGTTCGAGCGCAAGTTGCGTCGGCATCGAAAGTTGCACATGAGTTTGGGCGAGCTGCAGGACGCCCAAAAGCAAGCGATTGCCTACTTGGAGCGCGTGGAGATGGAGTGCTTGCTCGAACGCGCGGAGCTAACTCCCCGCCAACGCTATGTGTGCGAGCAGTATCTGAACGGGCTGACTTTGCGCGAGATTGGCAAGCAGCTGGGCGTTTCCAAGCAGGCGGCGGCAAAAACGCTCAAGTTCGCCCTCGTCAAACTCAAGCGCGCTTGGCGCGAGAACCCCTTCCACGGCTTAGCCGAGGTCTATCGCCGCGAAGTCTGCCGCTTCGGTTGCCGCCGATAAATCAGCCACGCCGCGATGCCGATTCCAATCGCGTCTATGCCCACATCCACAATTGTGCCCGTGCGTCCGGGCACGAACGCTTGGTGAATCTCGTCTATGACAGCGCGGAGCAGGCTGCTCGCAATCGCCCAGCGCAGAGCGTGCGCCCGCTCCATCCCGAAACTGCCCCGAAACGCCCAGTAGCCCAGCAGCGTGAGCAAGAAGTAGCCTGTGCCGTGCCCCGTCTTGCGGAAAATGTAGTTGAGCAGGTGCAGCTGCGCCTCTGTAATCTGTTCGGCAAGCGTCGGAGCGAACTGCGCAAGCAACGCGCGGATCCACCCTGCCGAGTTTTCGGGGCTGCCCGCTTGCGATGAGAAGTAGAAAATCAGGAGCACCACCGCACACCACAGTACAGCGGGTAGCCAGCGCATCAGACGGCGACTCCTTCCGCAGGTTTCAGCAATGCAATCAGCACGAACAGCCCCGCTGCAACGAGTGCGACCGCCGCGCCTGGCGGTATCGGCTGCCACAGCGCGACCAGAAACCCCGCTGCCAGACTAACAAACCCCAACAGCGCACTGACCGCCAACATCGCGCGAAAGCTTTGACACATCGCCCGCGCCGACGCCGCAGGCAGCACGAGCAACGCGCTAATCGGCAAGATGCCCACCGCGCGCACGCCTACCGCCACCGCCAGCGATAGCCCCACCAGAAACAGCGTCTCCACCAAGCGCACGGGCACGCCCTGCGCCAACGCCAACTCACGATGGAAGCCGATTCGGATTAACGGACGCGCCAGCCCCAGCAGCATCGCCAGCGCGATACAGTCCACCCCGAACAGCCGCCACAAGTCGCCCCGCTCAATCGCCAGCACATCGCCGAACAGCAGCGCGCCCAGCGCCAGCGGCGACTCGGCAAGGCTAATCAGCGCGATGCCCAGCCCCGACACGCCCGTAATGGCGACCACCAGCAGCGTATCGGTCGGCAGGCGCGTGCGTGCCTGAAACCACGCCACCAGCAGCGCGAACAGCGGCGCAGTCGTCAAAAGCGCGTCGCCCAGCTGCCAGCCCAGCAGCCCTGCAATCGCCGCGCCGATGAACGCCGAGTGCGCCACCGCGTCGCTGAAATACGCCACGCGCTGACCCACCACAAACACGCCCAGCAGCGGATAGACCGCCGCCAACAGCGCCATCGCCCACAGCGCATGGCGCACGAACTCAAACTCCAGCCACTCCGTCAGCATCCCATCGAGTATACTTGAGGCTGTTCGAAAAATCGGGGGGCATAAGGTATCCAAACCCTACGAAACGCTGTTTCTTTCCGAAGGCTACGCTCAACACCCTGCCTGTCCCCATCATCTTCCTCTGGATGCAACGCTTCTGCCAACTCCATCCACTCCCCCCCAAAACGCGGATGCCCACCCATCTACCCCGAAGCGCTCATCTGCACCCTCGCCCTCCTGCAAGGGCGCGACCGCAAGCTTCTCAAACGGAGTGGGGAACAAGTCGTGCGACGGACGCCTCTGTTCTCTTTCTCTGCTTAATGACAGATTCCTTGCTTTTTGATAGCAGGAATACCCACATGCGGCGCGAATGAGTCTCCCATGTCCAAGCCGAGACTCCGTCGTGGATTCGATGAAGCGTGGAAGTATGCGTTGCGCATCTTCTTTCGTGAGTTTTTACTGCTCATGTTCCCCAAAGTATACGAAGCTATCGACTGGACGCGACCATTTGAGTTTTTGGACACAAATTTGTATCGTCTGTCGCCCCGTGCGCGTGGCAAGCGACGCTACACTGTCGATGTCCTCGTCAGGGTCTACTTCTTGGATGGCACAGAGCAGTTGATACTCATCCATATCGAGATACAGGTGCAACCCGACCCGAACTTCCCGTTGCGCATGTTTGTCTACTACTATCACATTCTCGATACCTACGATCATCCTGAGGTAATCAGCCTTGCGGTTCTGGCAGACAACGACCCGAACTGGCGTCCCAACGCCTACGAGAAGGTCAACTTTGCAACCCGTTTGGCATTCGAGTTCACGAGCGTCAAACTGTTGGACTTCGACGAGCAAGCGCTGGAGCAATCGCCCAATCCCTTCGCGTTGGTGGTATTAGCGCATCTGCGAGCCCTCAAAACGCGCGGACGCCCTCAACTAATGATGCAGGAGAAGATTGCGCTCATTCGCGCTCTCAAGGAGAGAGGGTATAATCCAGATTGGGTGATTCATCTATACAAGGTGGTGGATTATATGATGGCTCTTTCTCAGGAATACGAGCAGTTGGTGAAGCAGGTAGTACGCAAGTTCGAGGAGGAAAGCGAATGGCCCCTCACGAGCTTGGAAGAGATAGCGATTGAGGAAGGCGCGCGAAAAGGTATCCAGCAGGGACTGCAGCAAGGACTGCAGCAGGGACTGCAGCAGGGACTACAGCAGGGACTGCAGCAGGGACTGCAACATAGTGTCCGCGTCCTTGCGCAGATACTGCGCCGACGCTTCGGCGACACGGCGTTGGAACTGCTGCCGAGCATCGAGAAGATTCAGTCGCTACAAATACTGGAGGAGCTGAGCATCCTCGCGCTTGAAACACCTGATTTAGAGGCGTTCGCTCAAGCGGTCGCGGCAAAGGCTGCTGATGCATCGTCTCAACCTGAAGAAGAGGGGCTGCTGTAAAGGCGGTGGCACTATGAAGAGATGGGTTCTTGTATGGGGACTTGTATCAATCGGACTGCTCGCCTGTGCGCCTGCTACGGCGCAGGTGGGCACGCGCAGCTATGTCATCCGACGGCTGTACGAACCCGGTCAAAAACAGCAGTTCAATGTGGTCTACACCCTGCGGGGCGACACGCGCTCATCCACTTTTGAGCAAAGCCTGCCGATTGCTGTCGACGCCCAACTGCGCTTCGATACAGAAGTGCTCCAAGTGCTTGAGAACGGTCAGGCGCGGATGCGCGTCTCGCAGCGGTATGTCAAGCAGAGCATCGACTACTTCGCTGAGACTGAGCTGCCGCCGCCCTATACCGAGACCGTTAAAGTGACCCCCTCAGGCTTCCCCAGCGAGGACGACGCCGAGCGACTGGTAGAACGCGCCCGACGCAGCCGCAACAAGGAACGCGAAGAAAAACAAGAGGAGTCTACCTTCCCTGGTTTGGACTTTCTACTGCCCCCCTCCTATTTTCTGCAGCTGATTGGGGTGAATGTGGTGCCAGGACCGTTTGCGCCGCTGCCGCCCGGCTCGGTGCGCGAGGGCGATGAGTGGGAGGTGCGCTACCCCACGCCGTTCATCGACACGCGCGGCGGAAAACTCTCTATCGAGCAAGCGACTATCTACACCTATCCCGCCACTGTGCGCGTGATCGGCGCTACCGAAGTTCGCGGACGCCCCGTACTCCATGTGAAGCAGATTACTAACGCCGAAATCAACATCCGCTTGGATGACCTGCTGATTGAAATCTCGCGCCTGCGCGACCGCAACATCCCGCGTGGAACCCTCAAGGGCAAAATCACAGGCGAAATCGACTATTACTACGCGCTGTCGGACGGTTCGTTGGTGCAGGCGTCGGGGTTCGAGAAGTTGAGCCTCCGCGCGGAGTACGACGCGCAGACCATCCGCGAGTGGGAGCCGATTGAAGACTGGGCGGAGTGGGAAGTGCAGGCGACCTTCCGACAGGTGCTGGCGCAGGAGCAGACGCCTCAGCCGAAGCCCGCTCGCCCCGCGCCGCGCAATCAGCCCCGTCGGCGCTAAAGGGGCGGCTTAATCGGCAAAAAGGTCAGCCCCAGCCGTAGCAGGCTCTTGAAACGCAGCGGATAGAGTTGCAACGAGCGCAGATACGCCCCACGCGCGCGCCTGCGCTCGCCTAACAGCGCATACTCCGTGCCCAAGCAGGCGTAGGAGTGCGCCAACGCCAAGCGCATCGCCTTGCGGTCGGTCGCTCGCTGCCACAAACGCGACTCGTTCGCGTGTATCGTCTCCGTGCGCACTTTCACATCATCTTCGTACACCCGCCGATGCTGGAACGAGGCGTTCGCGCCATGCACGCGATACATCGTCAGCGGCTCATCGATGTAGCCGATATCGTACTCCAGCGCGACGCGGAACCACATCTCCCAATCGCCCGACCCAAATAAATCCTCGCGAAATCCACCCAGCCGTTCGAAACACTCGCGCCGTATCAGCACCGACGAGGCGATAATCTTATTGCAGCGCACTAACGCCTCGATAATGTTGCCCATCGGCGTGCGGGGCCACTCAAACCCCAGTGGGTTGCCCGGCAACACGCGCCCCTCGCCGTCAATAAAATGCCCCCCTGTATGTACCAGCCCCACTTCGGGGTGCGCCCTCAGCAGCGCCGCCTGCTTCTCCAGCTTGGTAGGCATCCACAAATCGTCCGAGTTCAGAATCGCCAAATATATCCCGCGCGACTCAGCGATACAGCGATTCAGCGTGGGGTATGTGCCCCGATTTTGCTGTGTGAAGAGCCGTATGCGCTCGCCGTAGGATTGCAGAATCTCCACCGAGCCGTCCGTGCTGCCATCGTCCACTGCCACGATTTCGTAGTCGGTGAAGGTCTGTTGGAAGACGCTCTGCAGCGCGTCGGGCAGGAACTGCGCATGGTTATAACTGGGAATCAGCACGCTCACTTCGGGCATGCTTCAATTGTACCCCCTAAAGATTACCGTGCCATTTCCCAAAATCCCCTTAGGAGGCAGAAGGAGATGCATATCACAGTTAATCTTGCGGAGCAGTTGCATATCAACGAACAGAACCTGCGGCAGCGCAAGCAGTTTCTGCGCTTGAACCCGCACGAAGCCGAGCTACTGCGAAAGTATGCCCCGTGGGCGGAAAAGATTGCCCCCGACTACGCGCGCGCGTTTTATGATTTCCAGTTCGAGTTCGGCGAAACGCGCCAATTTTTTGAGCGCTACGCCCAGAAGAAGGGCGTCTCGCTGAGCCAACTGCGCGCGGGATTGGAGCATGCGCAAGCGAACTATCTGCTCGACATCTTCCGCGAGGCGCAACGCGGCGGCGACTACGGCGTGGACTTCTTCCAGAAACGGCTGCGCATCGGCTATGTGCATAACGCCATTGACCTGCCCATGAAGTGGTATCTGGGCAGCTATAGTCAACACATCACCCTACTGGCATCCTACATTCGCGAATCGGAAGAAATTATCCCCCCAGAGGAAGGGCGCGAGCTGTTCAACGCTGTTGTGCGAGTGTTTGTGTACGACATCCAAGCCATCCTCGACTCGTTTATCGTGATGCTGCTTCAGGACTTCGGGCTGGACACTGGCTCGATTCGCGTCCAATCGGTTAACCACGACATCACGGATTATCTGGGCGAGGTGCGTCACTTGTTCGCGG
>CALGZO010000188.1 GCA_937934465.1 uncultured Fimbriimonadales bacterium
GCCTAAGTACAATCTCCACCTCGACCTCGCCGAGGACATGCTCCTCATCGTTGAGAACCCACTTGAGCGCAACAGAAGCGTCAATCACTATCTTCTTCATGCTCCCTACTTAGTCTCACTAGGTCGGCTGTGGAGAAGGGCAAGGGGGGCGTGTTCGCGCGAATGCGAAACAGTTCTGCAACAGGGTCATGCAATTCGTTCGGTTGGGGCAGCACAATCTCCACCTCGACCTCGCCCTCGATGTCGGGGATGGGTTCGCCAGGCAGGGGGCGCGCCACTTTGCCGTCGAACACGCCACGAATCACTATCGCCATCGTCTCACCTGCCCGATTCTACCCAAGAAGTGCGCCCTCGTACGCCGCGTGGCACTCCGCAAGCGAAATGTCGATAAGCAGTCGCCCCTGCAAGGCGACGCGCACCCTGTCGCCGCCTGTCGTGCCAATCGCGTAGCACGCCAGCCCGTATTCCCTCGCAAGCTGCTCCACCGACGAAGCGTGCGCCGGCGCAACCGAGACAATCACGCGCGTCTGCAGCTCGCCAAACAGCGCGGCGTCGGGGCGTGGGGCGTAGTGCGTCGCTTCAGGGGGCAAGTCCACCTGCACGCCGACGCCGTTCACCAAAGCGCACTCGGCAAGCGCCACTGCGAACCCGCCCTCGCTCAGGTCGTGCATGGAGCGCACCAGACGCCGATTCGCCAACTCCACCAGCAGCCGATGTAGGTTGCGCTCTGCCTCTAAATCGAACGGCTCAGGCGCGCCGCGCTCCAGCCCATGCACCACATAGAGATACTCGCTCGCACCGAGACCGTAATGCGAGGGAGCTTCCCCTTCGCAGGTGGGCGGTGGGGGGCACAGCAACAGCACCACATCGCCTGCCCCGCGAAACCCCATGCCGACGGCGTTCTCGGCGCGTTCCAGCACGCCCAGCATGCCAATCGTGGGCGTGGGGTACACCGCGCCCCGCTCGCTCTCGTTGTAAAAGCTCACATTGCCCGACACGACGGGCGTGCCGAAAAACTCGCTGGCGTCGGCAATCCCGCGCACGGCTTGCTCGAACTGATAGAAAATCTCTGGGCGTTGGGGGTTGCCGAAGTTCAGGCAGTCGGTGATGGCGCGTGGGGTCGCGCCGACGCAGGCGACATTCCGCGCCGCCTCCGCCACCGCAATCTGCCCGCCCCGATACGGATGCAGATAGCAATACCGCGCGTTGCCGTCGATTTTCAGCGCGATGCCCTTCTCCGAGCCGCGCACCCGCAACGCCGCCGCGTCGCCTGCGCCCGGCGGAATAATCGTCTGCGTGCCCACCAGCCAATCGTACTGCTCATACACCCATCGCTTGCTGGCTATCGACGGCGAGCGAAGCAGTTGCAGCAGCACTGCGTTCCAATCGTCGGGGAGAGGCAGTTGCGTTAGGTCTAACTGCTGCGCCTCTTTCAGGTAGGCAGGCTCTTCCGTCTCCAGATAGTACACGGGGCACTGTTTGGTCAGGTAATCGGGCGGGATTTCGGCGACCAGCTCGCCCTTGTGGCGCACGCGCAGGATTGGCTCCTCAATCACGCGCCCAATCACCACCGCGTTCAGCCCCCACTTGCGGTACACCTGCGCGACCTCCTCCTCACGCCCTGCCTGCACATACAAGAGCATCCGTTCCTGTGATTCGGAGAGCATAATCTCATACGGTGTCATCCCAGCCTCGCGC
This sequence comes from uncultured Fimbriimonadales bacterium, assembly GCA_937934465.1. GTDB lineage: Bacteria > Armatimonadota > Fimbriimonadia > Fimbriimonadales > GBS-DC > GBS-DC. The sequence continues at coordinate 1,699 of CALGZO010000188.1, forward strand.
GTGGGCACAAGGCTGGCGTCTATCTCGACGCCAGTGCCTGATTTGGAGGTCGGCTCGCAGGTGGTGCAGGTCAGCCCAGCCGCGCCCATGTCCTGCATGCCCAGCACCGCGCCCGTTTCGATGGCTTCCAGCGTGGCTTCGATGAGCAGTTTCTCCATGAACGGGTCGCCGATTTGCACATTGGGGCGTTTCTCTTCTTGGTCTGCGCCGAGCGTTTCGGAGGCGAAGGTTGCGCCGTGGATGCCGTCGCGCCCTGTGCTTGCGCCGACATACATCACCGCGCTGCCGGGCACATCGGCGCGAGCGGTCATGAGGCGATTGAGGGGCACGACGCCCACCGCCATCGCGTTCACCAGCGGGTTGCCCGAATAGCACGGGTGGAAGTAGACCTCGCCTGCCACCGTCGGCACGCCGATACAGTTGCCATAGCTGGAGATGCCCTCCACCACATGCTCGAACAGGTAGCGGTTGCGCGGCTCGTTTAGTGGACCGAAGCGCAGCGAGTCTAAAATCGCAATCGGGCGTGCGCCCATCGTGAAGATGTCGCGAATGATGCCGCCCACGCCTGTCGCCGCGCCCTGATGGGGTTCCACTGCCGAGGGGTGGTTGTGGCTCTCCACCTTGAACGCAATCCCCAGATTCTCGTCCAGCGGCACGACGCCTGCGTTTTCGAAGCCTGCGCCTTCCAGCGACTCGCGATACTTTTTGAACAGGCTCAGCACGGGTCGGGAGTATTTGTAGCCGCAGTGTTCCGACCACATCACGGCGAACATGCCGAGTTCCACATCGGTTGGCTCGCGTCCCATCAGCGTGATGATGCGTTGGTACTCGGCGTCGGTCAAGCCCATCTCGCGCCACACTTCGGGCGCACGGCGTAGCGTCGTCATCGGCAGAGAGTGTACCTGACCTCTCGTCCCCACATCGGCGTCGCTGCCGAAGAGGAAGCCGAGCGTGTTCGGGAATCAGATCTATCCGAGTGCGCTTCATGCGCTGATACGCCGCCCGTCTGCCGATGGGTTGCCTATTGCACTGGGAGAAGATGTGCGGACTTCGGTGCAGGTCTGTTTGCCTCGATAGGGTACGCTGGGATTGCAACCCAAGCTGCACAGGTGTCGTCATCTCCTCCCAGCCCGCCGAACCTCTCCATCAGTACAGGAGGTATCTCTGTCAATATATCCATACAGCGGGATAGTAGCAGTGTGGCAGGGGAGAACACTCCATACGATGAACTGCTCAGAGCTTATCGTTTCGATTGAATTTCTCCTAAAGGGGTGCGCCTCGATTTATAAACGCTTCAGCCGCGCTTGAATCGCCGCTCGATATCGCTCCAGGCAAGAGTGATGGTGATGGGGCGTCCGTGGGGACACAGGTAGGGGTTCTCGGTGCGCGCGAGGTCTTCCACCAGCTTGCGCATTTCGGGCATGCTCAGCGGGTCGCCTGCCTTGACCGCCATC
>CALGZO010000189.1 GCA_937934465.1 uncultured Fimbriimonadales bacterium
CGGCGACACAAAACGGGGCACAGGGTGGTTCTCGATTGCCGTCAAGCGCATCAGCGACGGCAGAGCTGCCGGTCGGTTCCGCTCAGAGGGACGCGCTGCTGACGCCCAATCAGATTTATCACGGCGACGCCCGCGATGTGAAGTTGTCCGCGTGCGATTGTCGCTGCCGAGGCTCAGACGAAAAGCGCGCTGGCGAGTACAGGAAATTCTTGTGGACGCGCCAGCGTTAGCGTGGCAGGAGTGAATGATGCGCTGGGAGAGAATGCCTGTTCTGGCGCGTTATGACGCCGAGCAGGTGCGTGCGATTGCAATGCCCGTCGGTGGGATTGGCGCGGGGTGTTTCGCGCTGGGAGGCGACGGCGCGCTGCTCGACTGGCAGCTGATGAGCCGTCCCCATCGTGGCTGGCGTCCGCCGTACGCGCATCTGCTGCTGCGTGTGCAGTTGGCGGGGGACGCGCCGCGCCTGCGTGTGTTAGAGAGTCTACACCGCCTCACCCTCGACGCCGACCACGGCGCAACAGGCGCGCTGGCAGGCGTCCCGCGCATGCGCCCCCTCGGCTTCGAAGCCGCCTACCCCTTCGGACGCGCCCTGCTCCAAGACCCTGAACTGCCGTTGGAAGTGTATATCGAGGCGTTCAACCCGCTGATTCCCGAAGCGACCGACGACTCCAGCCTGCCGTTGGGGGTGTTGCGCGTCGCGCTGCACAACCGTTCCGACGCGCCGTTGGAGGCGACGCTGGCGTTTGCGCTCACGAACTTCATCGGCGACGACGGCGTCAGCAGCGACCTGCGCGGCAACCGCACGGAGTACGCGCAGTTGCACGGCTGGCGCGGGCTGCTGATGCGCAAAGAGGAGGCGCAGCGCAATCCGCGCTGGGGCGAGCTGGCGGTGCTATGCGACGACCCGAACGCTATCGTGGCGCGGCGTTGGGCGTTCGAGGCGCGCAGGGGCTGGGGCGCAGATGTGCTGGCGTTGATAGATGAGCTGTTGCGCACGGGCGCGCTCGCCGACGCCGACCCCGACGCGCCTTGTCCCCCAAGCGACGCGCACGGCTGGCGCAGCGCTCTCTCCACGCGGTTGACCGCGCCGCCGCAAGGCGTCGCCGAGCGACAGTTCCTGCTGTGCTGGTGGTTCCCCTACCGCGACCTGCGCGAAATCGGCTGGTTTCAGGGCGCGACCGACGCCGACGCGACGGCGCGCAACTATTACGCCACACGCTTTGACGGCGCGCTCGCCGTCGCCGAGTATGCCATTCCGCGCCTGTCCGACCTCTACGCACGCACCGCCGCCTTCGTGCGCAGCATCATGGAGGCGCACGACGCGCCGCTCGCCGAATCTGCCCTCAACTGCCTCGCCGTGTTGCGCAGCCCCACCTGCTTTCGGCTGGAAGATGGAACCTTCTGCGCGTTTGAAGGCTGCAGCGCCACGACGGGCTGCTGCCACGGCTCTTGCACCCATGTGTGGAACTACGAGCAGGCGACGCTCGCGCTGTTCCCCGATTTGCACCGCTCGATGTTGGAGGCGCACCTGCGCTTCGGGCTGATGGACGACGGCGCGCAACGGTTTCGGCTCGACCTGCCGCTCGGCGCGGGTCAGTGGTCGCTCGCCGCCGCCGATGGGCAGATGGGGCTGATTGTGCGCGTTTATCAGCAATACCTGCGCGACGGCGACCTGGAATGGCTGCGCGCCCACTACCCCTACGCCCGACGCATGCTGGAGTTCGCGTGGCAGCCAGGCAGCTGGGACGCCGACCGCGACGGCGTGATGGAGAACGCGCAGCACAACACTTACGATATCGAGTTCTTCGGACCGAACCCGATGACGGGCGTGTGGTATCTGGCGGCGTTGCGTGCAGGCGCGGCGATGGCGCAGGCAGTAGGCGACGCCGAGTTCGCCAGCGAATGCCAACGCCTCTTCCAGCAGGGCAGCGCGTGGCTCGATGCGAACCTGTTCAACGGTGAATATTACGAGCAGCGCATCCAGACGCCCGCCCAGACGCCCCACCCTGCCACCCACGCGCTCAAACCTATTCCCGACGCGCCGCCCTATCAGATGGGCACAGGATGCCTTATCGACCAACTCACAGGGCAATACAAAGCGAACCGCGCCGCGCTGGGCGACCTGCTCCCACGCGAACACATCGTGCAGAGCCTGCGCGCAATCTACCGCTACAACTTCTTGCCGAACATGCACGCGCACTACAATAACCTGCGCGTCTACGCCACAGGCGACGAGGCGGGCGTGGTGATTGAATCGTTTCCGCGCGGCGAGCGTCCCGAACTGCCCCCTGTCTACTGGGCGGAGTGTTGGACAGGGCTGGAATATATGTTGGCGCGACTACTGCTGGACTACGACCTGCGCGAGGAGGCGTTGCAGGTGGCGCGCGCCGTGCGGGCGCGACACGACGGCGCGAAACGCAACCCGTTCAACGAACCCGAATGCGGCAGCTACTATGCTCGCAGTATGGCGGCGTGGTCGCTGGTGGAGTAGCTACCGCGCAAGGCTCGGCTCCGACGCGGCGACGGTCGCCTGCGGCGCGCCGAACAGCTCTACAATCTTGCGCCGACGATACTCAAAAATCTCCTCGATGCGCGGACGCACCAGCAACTGATTAATCACGCCGTCGATTATCGGCTGCTTGAGCGCGTAGTAGACGAGATCGCGCATATGCACGCCGCCTTCAATCGGCGTGAAGGTGTGCCGATGATGCCAGAACCGATACGGTCCGAACCGCTGCTCGTCCACGAAGAAGCGCAACGGCTCCACATGGGTAATCTCGGTGACCCAAGTCATCGGGAGATTGAACAGCGGACGCACTGTGTAGGCGATAATCAGCCCTGCTTCCATCTTGTCGGGCACGGGGGTGAGGATATCGAACCCCATGTAGGGCGGCGTAATCGTCTTCAGGTTCACGGGACTGGAGAAGAAGTCCCACACGACCTCCAGCGACGCAGGGATGACCTGCTCGGTTTCAAAACGAAAGAGTTTCATAGTGTCCTCCGAACGGTTTTTGGTATAAGATTTGCGATGGTACCGGCGGCGTGCAGCGCGCCGCCGGCTGGTGAATAGTTTACCCGCGCCAGCTGAACGAGCGTGCGGCAGGGCGTCCGCTGCTGGAAGCGGCTTGGCGCGGGTGGCTGCGCGGCGCGTTCTCGGCGAGCGTGCGCAAGTGGCTCTTCAGCCGATCCAAGTCGCGCAGCTCCACAATCGCCAAGTATTGCACGCCCTGATTGAACCGCACCCCGCTCACGCGGTTGCGACGGCAGAGCTTGGACAGCTTGCCAGCAATCACCCAATCGGCGGTCTTGTCGGTAATCTCGTCGCTCAGCATCGGTCCGATGCGTCGGATCCAAGTGTCCACAGGCTGCAGGTAGTGGAAGTCGCTTGCATCGATTTGGCTTTCCAAATCGTACAGGGCGACCATATCGCGCAGCACCAGCGCGCCGACCTTTGGACCGATGCCCTTGATGCCCGTGATTTTCTCGTGGATAGGCTCCACGCGCCCCGACTGCACGATTGCCTGCTGGATGTCCATCCAGATATTGCCAATCTCGTCGTCGGCGTAGAGTTGCGCGGCGTAGCCTGCCAAGCCTTCAATCAGCCCGCGATTGAGCTGCTCGTTGATTTTGCGTTGATGCTCTTGGCACACCGCCACGAAGGCATTCCAGAGCTGCTCAGGCGCGTTGCCCGACGCCAAGAACGCGCCAAAATTCGCTTTATCGCCCTGTAGCACTTTGTCTAAGGCTTGGAGCGCGTAGCCAGAGTATTCGGCGCGGTCGTTGCCACGCTTCGCGAAGGCGTAGTAGCCCAACATCACGCGGAAAGCGTAGTAGGCGTCCGCCAGTGCGTCGCGCACGGCTTGGCTGTGGGGCAGTGAGAGGCGCATCGCACGCGCCATCTGCGGATACAGCACCTCGCGCTGGAACTGCTCCGCTTTCTCGCCTGCCAAGCGGTTCAGTATCGCCTCAACCTCCATCGGTGTAAATGTCGCCATTTTTTTGATACCTCCTGTCCAAAGTAGTGATAGATGCTGTCAACATGCTGAAACATCAGGGCTAATCGTGCAACGGCTGCGACCGTCTTGGGATTCGGCGAAGTCCTGCGCTTGAGGCTTCTATATATATTATACGGAATTTCGAGCAAAAGTTTCACCCGTGTGCAGGGTAGAATCTGTGGTATGCATCCGTTGGTAGGCGTGATTATGGGGTCGCGCTCCGATTGGGAGACGATGCGCCACGCGGTGGAGACGCTGGAGCAGCTCGGTGTGCCGTATGAGGTGCAAATCGTCTCGGCGCACCGCACGCCCGACAAGATGTTCGAGTATGCCAGCACTGCCGTCGCACGCGGGTTGGAGGTGATTATCGCAGGCGCAGGCGGCGCAGCGCACCTGCCAGGCATGACCGCCTCCAAGACCACTCTGCCTGTGCTGGGCGTTCCCATCGAATCGCACGCGCTGAAAGGGTTGGACTCGCTCCTGTCCATCGTGCAGATGCCTGCAGGTATCCCTGTCGGGACGCTGGCGATTGGCAAGGCGGGGGCGATGAACGCCGCGCTGCTGGCGACCGCTATCTTGGCGAATAAGTATCCCCAGTTCCGCGAGGCGTTGGAGGCGTATCGGTCGAAACAGACACAGGCGGTGTTAGAGCATGCGGACCCCAGAAGCGATTGAGACGCCGAGTGCAGCGATGCGAGTCGGCGTTTTGGGCGGCGGTCAGCTGGGGAGGATGCTCGCGCTTGCAGGCTACCCGTTGGGCGTCCGTACCGAGCTCTACGACCCCGCTCCCGACGCTTGCGCGGGGCAAGTTGCGCCCCTCATCAGCGCGCCGTATGACGACCTCGACGCCCTCGCACGCTTCGCCGAGAACAAAGCGTGCCTCACCTACGAATTTGAGAATGTGCCGTTAGCCGCTGCGCAGTTCCTCGCCGAGCGTGTACCCCTCCACCCCACGCCCCGCGCGCTGGAGATATTTCAAGACCGCCTGCACGAGAAACAGTTTCTGCGCTCGGTTGGCGTGCCCACGCCCACCTTCGCGCCGATAGACCCCGCCGCGCCCGACGCCGCGCTGCATATCACAGGATTGCCTTGCGTGGTGAAAACGCGCCGCCTCGGCTACGACGGCAAAGGGCAAGGCGTCGCGCACACCGCTCAGGAGTTCCACGCGCTCGTGCAGCGGTTCCAGCCCCACCCGCTCATCGCTGAGGCGTTCGTGCCGTTTGACCGCGAGGTCTCGGCGATTGGCGTGCGCGCCCACGATGGGAGGATTGCCGTCTACCCTATCGTCGAGAACCATCACGACGGGGGCATCCTGCGCCTTTCGCTGGCGACCCCCGACGACGCGCTCAACGAGCAGGGGCAAGCGCGCGCCTATCTGACGCGCCTGCTGGAGACGCTGGACTATGTGGGCGTGATGGCGCTGGAGATGTTTCAGGTGGGCAATCAGCTGCTGGCGAACGAGGTCGCCCCGCGCGTGCATAACAGCGGACACTGGACCATCGAAGGCGCGGAGACGAGCCAGTTCGAGAACCACCTGCGCGCGATACTCGGCTTGCCGCTGGGCAGCGTCGCCCCGCGCGGCTACTGCGCGATGGTGAATCTCATCGGCGTCATCCCGCCCATCGAGCCGATACTGCAAATCCCGAACGCGCATCTGCACCTGTACGGCAAGTCGCCGCGTCCGGGCAGAAAGGTGGGGCACATCACACTCCGTGCAGACACGCGCGAAGCATTGGAACGCCACTTAATCCCTCTGATGGAGCAGCTGTCTGCGCGTTCGCAGGAGCCGAGCAACCGCTCTGGTTAGGATAGCGTTTCAGGCGTGCGCCTCGTCGGGGGTTAGTGCGCGACGACGCGCACTGTTTCGCCGTGTCGCTGCACGGTGTAGGCAGAGCCTTGCAGCAGTTGGCGCAGGGCGTCTTCCAGCGTGGCGTCCTGCACATCCAGCACCACCAGCGGCTCCTCACCGTGAGGCTGCCACTCGATGGGCGTCTGATAGATGCTGGCGAGCTGGCGTAGCGCGTCGCCGAGTTTCGCCTGTAGGCGGATGGAGGCGAGTTTCGCAGGGGGATAGCCCGCAGGCACGAGCAGCACGCGCCGCTGACCGTCCACACTCCACCACAGCGTCAGGGCGCGTTCGTTGGAGGCTTGGAGCAACGCTTGTAGGGGTATCTCGACGGTTTTGCCAGGTTGCAGCGTGCCCTGCCAGACCAGCGTCGGCGGTTTTTGGGCGTCGGGTGCGTAGCGCAGTTCGGCGTTCGCGGCGCGGTTCATGCGCGCTTCCAGCACGGGCAGGCGCACGCCCTGCTCCACCACGCGATACTCGATAAACACGCCTGCTTGTACGGGCGTGGGGGTCTCCACCGCGGCTGTGCGCCCGCCGCCGAGACCGAAGGTCGCCTGCACGCCGTCGGACTGCGCGGCGAAAAAGCCCATCAGGAACAGCCCTGCCGCTGCCGCCGCCGCGCCTGCCCAGCGCCACAGCGCGAAGCGCGGCGACGCCTCGCGCAGGCGCGTGTTCGCACGCACATGGGTCATAATCCGCGCGTGCAGGTCGGCTGGCGGCTGCGCCTCAGGCATCTCGCTCAACCCCCGCCAAATCGCTCGCATGAACCTCAGCTCGCGTCGGCACTCGGCGCACCCACTCAGATGCGCCCCCACACGCTCGCGCAACGCCTCGCTCAAAGACCCCTCGATATATTCGTTCATTAGTGACCTAACTTGCTCACAGCGCATCGCTCGCCTCCTGTGGTTGCTCGATGGTTGGACGCGAATCGACTTCAAAAAGTTCCCGATGAGGCTCCAGCAGTTGTCGGAGCGCGTTGCGGGCGCGGTTCAGGCGGGACTTAATCGTGCCCAGCGGTAGCCCCAGTATCTGCGCAATCTCCTCGTAGGGACGCTCCTCGATGTGGAACAGCACCACCATCACGCGCTGGTATTCGGGCAGTTGCTGGATGGCTTCCATCAGCACGCGCTTCTGCTCCTCCTGCAGGGCGTGCCCGATGATGTCCACGCTTTCATCTTCGATGGGGAGCTCCATCGGTTCTTCGCCGTCTTCGGTGGAGAGTTCCAGCGGGAGGTGCTGGTGGCGCGACTCGCGTTTGCGGAAATCGAAGAACACATTACTCACCACGCGGTAGAGCCAAGTGGAGAGTTGGGCGTCGCCGCGGAAGCGTCGCAGCGAGTTATACATGCGCAGGAAGGTTTCGGCGGCGACATCGGCGGCGTCGTCGGGGTTGTTCGTCAGGCGATAGGCGAGTTGGTAGACCTTCTGCTCGTAGCGGCGCACGAGCAGGTCGAACGCGAACTCGTCGCCCTCTTTGAAGCGTTCTATGAGTACCTCGTCGCTGCTGTAGTCGTAGATAGATGTACCCTCCCGCTCGCTGTGGCTTGGACTTTAGTCCAAGCGCATTCACCCAGTGGCTCGGACTTCAGTCCAAGCGCATTTACCCTGTGGCTTGGACTTCAGTCCAAGCGCATTTACCCTGTGGCTCGGACTTCAGTCCAAGCGCAGGTGCGACGCCTTTCTTGGCGTCGCAAGGTCGGTTGGCGAGGACGCCGACACTACGCCACGCACGGACAGGAATGTCCGTGCTACTGTGCTTCACGCAACGCCTGTTGCTCCTCGTCCGATAGTCCAATCGGCGAGGCGCGTTTCTGGATGGGCTTGGCGTAGACGCGCATCTCCTGTCGGCTGTGGATGCCGCTAATCACGACGCCGTCGCCCTGCTCGTTGAGCATCGCGAGCGCGAAGCTCTGTTGCCCGCCTATGTCGGGGAAGGCGTCGTAGCGCACCAGCCCCACGCGCTGCAGGCACTGGTTCGTTTGACTCTGCAGCTGCTCCAAGTGGTTCCCGTGCGCTTTGAGCGTCTCTTCCATCAGCGACACACGGCGCAAGGTCTCATAAAGCGTGTGTTCCAGCGAGCCGCCTTCCGAGTGGGTCATCAGCTGCTTCCAGCGGCGCATGAACTTACCCCAGCGCCACGCCTGCGCAAGGTTCAGAATTGCCAACGCCGCCACTGCGATAATTAAACCCAACACCACCTGCGGCTGTTGCGCCCAGCTAAGCCATTCTTGCCAATCCATAGAGTTGCAGTAATTGTACCTGCTCATCTGAGTTGCTACAGGATTCGAGCAGCCCAAGGCGAATCGCTTGGCTGATGCAGGTGAAGGTTGAACGCGAAACCTCGTTTGTGCGGTTTGTGTATCCGTTTGCGCTCTCGCGCGAGTGCGCGCTGGGCAATCTTGTCGAAGCGCTCCGAGATAGCGGCTGGAAAGATGAGAGGTTCCCTGAAGGCGACCTGCTGCCGCATGTGCGCGACTACCTGAACTCCAGCGAGCGCGACAACGACGCCACCGCCTACCTACTGACCTATTGCAGTGAACAGCTATTGCAGCACTATTCGGGGCGTCTGCTGGTGGACAACGGGGCGTCTGCGCAAGGGATACCGTTCACCATCCGCGAGGCGCAGTTGGCGCTGTTTCGCGGCGGGATTGCGATGCTCACGCTGGAAGCTCGCGTCGACAGCGATTGCTTGGCGGACTGGCTGGACTTCATCTATCATTTTCGGTTCTACAAAGGGCAGGCAGACGACAAGCAGGATGTCAGCGCGCCGCGGCTGGAGTACGAAGGTCGCACGGAGCAGGGCATCCATACTCTCCTCGAGGAGCTGCTGCAATCGCCGATTGAATCGTGCAGCTCGCGCGAAAACCTGTTTATGTATAACCTGATGCTGCCGTTCAGCGCGCTCTACATCGACGGCGACCTTAGCGACGATGAGAAACGCCGCCTGCTTTATCGGGTGCGCCTGTGTTTCACGATGCGCCACGACCTGCATCCGCCCGAAGCGGAGCTGCGCCCCGACCATCCGCACCTGCTGGAGTACGCCGAGCAAATTTGGTTTACTTTCGCGCAGCAAGCCGCGGGGTTCGTCGCGTTCAATGCGCCGGGCAACGCGAACGATTTCTTTCGTGGCAACCTGCCCCAACGATTGCGTAATCGCTACTTCCTGCTCTATCAGCTCGCGCTGTATCAGAAGTTTCGGCTCATCCATCTTTCCAATCGGGTGTCGCAAAACTGGCTGAGCGGGGACGAGGGTCAACGACGCCGCACCTTTCGCGAAATTCGCGACGAGCTGCTGGAGTTCACGGCGCGCGGGTACTTCGCTCAGGTGATGCACCAAGAGCAACATCACCGCTACTACAGCCGATGGTGCGAAGTGCTGCAACTGGAGAGGCTTTACCAAGAGGTGAGCAACGAGGTGCGCGAGATGTACGAGTATTTACAGATGAATTTGGAGGAGCAACGCCGCAAGCAAGCCGAGAAGTTGAACCGAACTGTGCTGTGGCTGACGGGCGTCACTATCGCGTTTGCCCTCCCCAGCTGCGTCGTGAGCGGCTTGGGCATGAATGTCCAAACAATCGAGGCGTGGGACGCTCGCTATGGCAGCGCTTGGTGGATATGGGTAGTTGCCTTGTCAGTCATGGTTGGCGCGCTGTTGAGCGTGTTGCTGGTTAGAGTTATCAACTACATCGTATCAAGAGACTCATCTGACAAGGAGGCTGTTTAGGAGGCATATTGGGGGATACACGCGGCGCATCGCGTGGCGCGAATCGCCTTGCGTCGCCGCGCGCCCCAAGAGAAGGGGCAGCGCACATTCCAACCCCGTCAGCCACTGCCGTCGCATAAAGACACAATCCGTCCCACCCAGCGAGAATCGCACAAAGTGAAGCAAGCAGACTGCATCCCTTTGCAGGAATTCAGTCCTGACCCAAATCACGAAAAGGGTATAATTGTGAGCAGGGAGTAGAAGCAGTGTCTGAACTGAACGGAGTTAACGGCGATGGGCGTAGATGGGGCGGTCGCGAACCTATCTTTCGCGATGTGCCGTTCGAACAGAGTGAGTGGGCGGGTCTGTATGCGGTCTTGAGGCAGGTGAACCTGCCTAAAGCGGAGCTCATGCGGGCGCAATACGAGGCAGCGCGCACTGCCTATCAGAACTATTGGGAAGCGTATAAGCAGGAGATTACTGCCTACGCCCAGCGGCGGGTTGAGGATGAAGAGTACAACTGCAAGGTGCAGGAACAGCATCGTCAGATTATCGACCAAATCAATGCAGTGCGTGCGCGTTGGCAGCCAGAGATCGACCGCCTGCTTCAGCAACTCAACTCTGCCGATGTGGAAGCCTATCGGCGTGCGGGACTGGCAGGCATCACTTTACGAGGCGATCCCCTGTTGGGGATTGGGCTCCCCGACGAGTTGGAGTGGGGCACGGGAAGTTCGGGAGAACCTGCCAAGGCGCCGTCGGAGAGCGCCACGCCCTCCACAAGCGGCTCGCAAGCCGCTGTATCGGAAACGCCGACGCAGCCCCCCTCGGCGGCGCGGGAATCGCTCTGGAGCCGACTGCTGATGCACGGCGCAGAACCGATGCCCTCAGAGCGGGATACACTGCCTGCCGAAGTGAGAGGTGCGCGCTTGGCTACAAGTGCAGACGCGGACGCCCCCGAACCGCTCACGCCAGAGGAGGCGGCGCACGACGCTCGCCTGCCAACAGACCAGTCGTTGGTAATCCCTGCGTGGGTTCACTGGGCGGCGCCGATACTCATCGGGCTGGCGCTCGGACAGATTGTGCTGGTTGCTGCGGGGCGTCCAATCGGAGACTGGGAGTCGCTCGCGTTCTGGATGGTCTCGCTCGCAGGCGTGCTGACAACGCTCCTGTGGTATCGTGGGGTGTGGGGAATAAGCCGCGCTATCAGCGAGTTGTACTACCTGTTTGACTGGGGGGCGGCGAAAGCGCGACGCGCCGCATGGCTGGGCGGATTCGTGCTGATATGGCTGATAGTGCTGCCGCTCGGACTCCTTATGTTCACACTGTATCATCTTCCGTCTGCGGGAACACAGGACTCGCAGCTGCTTGCGGTGCTAACTTTGCTGGTGATGGCGCCGTTGCTGGGGCTGGCGCTGGTGGGTGGCTATCTGCAGGGTCGCGCCCAAGTGGTGCGCAACGCAATACAAAGTGCGGCGGTCGCCTGGCGCCGCGCCCAACAGCAGCAAGCGCAGGAACAGGCGCGTCAGGAGCAGGTAGAGCAAGCGCGGCTGCGCCTTGAGCTGGAGACACAGCGCACCGAGCAGATGCGCATCGTCAGCGAATTGGAACGAGAACGGCTCGCGCACGAACACCAGCACACGGAGCAAAGTAGCGCCGCCCGCTCCGACGGCAACTCTCTGCCTAACGGCGCGTCTGCGCCCCGCTCAACCGATTTGCCAACCCCCAATTTGACAAACCCTCACCAACGATTGCGCGATGCCTTCGAAGCAATCTCCTATGCGCGAGGCGTTTACGCTAACTATCGCCGCGCGCTGGAACTGATGGCGGAAGAAATCGCCCCCTACGAGCAAATGCGACGCGATCTGCAGATTCGCCGTATCTACGACCATCTCCCACCTTGGGCGGAACAGCGACTCGAAACCCTCTACAACCAGTGGCGTGATGCTTTCGGCGCGTTCTTGGACTATGTCGCTGAAGCTGCGCGCGAGTGCAAAGACGGCGAGCAAATCCAGCAACGGATTGGCGAATTCAAGCAAACACTAACGCGCTGACGAAAACGGCAGTGCGTGCGCAGGTAAGCAGTGTTTATTGCTGATTTAAGAACTTGCACAGAAGTAGCATGTCAGCCGTTCGTGTGACGGATGAGCGACTCCTTGCCGTGCGAGGGGCGTTTGGCTTGTCGGCGTGGACGCCGACGCTACAGGGGTGCGACGGCATTCCTGCCGTCGCGCTTACGCACTCGTGGCTTGGACATTCTTGTCCAAGCATTTTTATTGGCGTGGACGCTGACGCTACGAGTGTGCTTTGTCGGCGGGACACTGACACGACGCCCAGAAAGGCGTCGCTCCTGTGTTGGTCGTCGGCGGGGTGCCGACGCTACGAGTGTGCTTTATCGGCGGGGATGCCGACGCTACGGGTGCGCACGGACAGGAATGTCCGTGCTACTATGGCGGCGACGACGCCAAGAAAGGCGTCGCACCTGCGCTTGCGTGGCTTGGATTTTCCTGTCCAAGCATGCTTTGTCGGCGAGGATACAGACGCTGCGCTGGGCGTTCCACAAGTTGCCCCCCATCTCTTGCATAGCGAGAGAGAGGGCAAGGCTGGTAGGGCGGAAAAACGCACAACCCCGATTTTTCGAACATCCTTAGGGGCTAAAACTGGTACTGCGCTGCGAGGTAGGCGCGGTTCTGTCGGTTGCCCCCGCGCTGCCACTCGTAGGCGACGGTAAGACGAACCCCTGAAGCAGGGAAGTGGTGGTAGAACAGCCCCAGCACGCGCACACTATCGCCTGAACGATCCAAGTCGGGGTCGAAATCTTCCCAACGCGCCACCAGCTGATGGCGAGGGTTCAGAGTGTAGCGCACATAGACGATGTTCGATTGGAAGTCGCTGGGGGTGAGGAATCGGGGGTTGCTCACGCCGCCCGCTGGGTTGCGATCGCGCCCCCTCACATAGCTCCAGCGCAACCCCAAGCCCCCCGCCGTGCGCCACTCTTGCTCCACATACCATAGCCAACGCTCGGCGTCGGGCACATTCAACGGCGCGTTTGACTCGTCCCTACTCGTAAAGCCGGGGCGTCGTCCAGCAAAGCCACCGATGTTGAGCTGATAGGCGTTCAGGTCTACATGCACATTCAAACTGCCCATCACTGCAGCTTGCCCGCCCCGCCCGACCAGTTGAGGGTCTCGAAAAGTGAGGCTGTTCCAAAGCCCAACTTGGATTTGGTAGCGCGGTTCGAGCGCATAGCTGGCGAACACACCGCGCCCGTACACGCCCTGCAGATACACTCCGATTACCTCAGCGCGCTCCAAAGCGTCCAGCTGGGGGGTGCGCTCACGACCGTCATAAAAAATCGGCATCAGCTGTTGTCCTGCCGAGACCGAGAAACGCGCGTTCGGACGCCACACCACATAAGCGTCGAATAACTCCGCGCTCGCAGCGCGGTCGCCCGACGCGAACTCCACCATCAGGCGTCCACTGAGCTGTTCATCGAGTTGAAAGTTCGCCACCAAACACGCCAAGCGTGTCTCGAACCCATCGCGCGGCTGACGCCCATCCGTGTCGCTCCACTGAAGGCGGACTACGCCAGATAGCCGTATCCGCTCAGATAAAAGGTCGCTCGCCTCTGTTGAGGCGCAAGCCCCAGAGACAACCATCCATGCACCAATCGCCGCCAAGACCCTGTGCCATACGTAGACCATCTTCGCCATCACAATTTGCTTTGGTTCCCGATCCTGTTCGGAATTCCTGCGGGCTGAGGCGATTGCAGGGAACAAACCACCCCTACGGGAATCTAACCCTACTATGCGTAGCCGAGTATCGTTTATATGGGTTCTCTCCTTATGGCTCAGTAATGTTGCTCTTTTTGCGCAGTTGCCTGACCCTCGTGTGGAGCCGATTGTGGGCGCGCGGTCGCCCGCG
>CALGZO010000190.1 GCA_937934465.1 uncultured Fimbriimonadales bacterium
TGGTGGGCCGTGCAGGACTCGAACCTGCGACCCGCTGATTAAGAGTCAGCTGCTCTACCAACTGAGCTAACGGCCCTCGCTGGGGGGACCGATGGGACTCGAACCCACGACCTCCTGAGCCACAGTCAGGCGCTCTAACCGACTGAGCTACGATCCCCGCAGGCAGCCGAATTATACCATGTCCATCGGTTTGAATGCAAGCGTTCAGGTATAATCCCGTTTGTGCTGTTGGGCATCGATGTGGGCAACACGCACACGGTGTTGGGCGTGTACGAGCAGGGACGCTGGCATGCGTGGCGCGTGCATACGAATGCTGCGCGCACGGAAGACGAGCATTACATCCTCTTGCGCACGCTGCTGAACGCAGCAGGACTGCCTGAGTCGATTACAGGCGTCTCGGTCTGCTCGGTTGTGCCTGCGCTGGATGAGCCGCTGCGCCAGATGGCGCGACGATGGCTGCACTGCGAGCCGCTCTTTGTCTCGCACGCGCTGGAGTTGGGTTTCCGAATCGATTACGAGCCGCCTACAGCAGTTGGCGCAGACCGCCTGGCGAACGCGGTGGCGGGCGTGGCGTTGTGCGGTCGCCCTGTAATCGTGGTCGATTTCGGAACGGCGACCACGCTGGACGCCGTCTCGCGCGAAGCGGTTTATGTGGGCGGCGCGATTTTGCCAGGCATCGAATTGATGCTCGAATCGCTTGCGGGGCGCACGGCGCGCCTGCCGCGCATCGCCATCGAGGACGCCTGTCAGCCCATCGGGAAGACCACGCCCGATAGCCTGCGCAGCGGCGTGATTTTGGGATCCGTCGGCGCGATTGAGTATTTAGTGGGTCTATTTAGGCGCGAGTTGGGCGACGACGCGCAAGTAGTTGCCACGGGCGGCTTGGCGCAGCGTTTCGCTCCCCACTGCCCCAGCATCCAGCGCGTCGAGCCGATGCTCACTTTGGAGGGATTGCGAATCCTCTGGGAACGCTGGTCAGGAGAGGTTCTATGAATCCAGAGATGCAACAAGCTTGGAGCGCCATTCGCGAGCGCGTCAAACAGCAGGTGACAGGGCGCACGCTCTACCGCGCGTTGGACGCCCTGCAACTGGTGACCATCGAGGGCGAAATCGTCGTGCTGGGGCTGCCCCACGAGGAGTACCAACTCGCGGGGCACCTGAACGCGCCTACCGTGCGCAAATGGCTGGAGCAGTTCATCGAGGAAGCCTACGCCTTTCGCCCGCAACTGGTGATTATCGAGGGCGCTACGCTTCAAGATTGGCACATCTATCAGCGCAAGCAAGAGGAGATGCGCCGACTGAGCGAGCAAGGCGTGCGCAAACGCGAAGCCGAAACGCGCACCTACACCAACTGGGAATCGGTGTACGAGCAGGTGGGACGCCGATTCGCCGAGACGCCCGGACGCAGCCTCGCCGCCAACCGCGCCCGCTACCTCCACGAAATGATCGAACTCGTGCGCGACGCGCTCCAACGCATCCCTGTGGAGACCGAAGCCGACGAACGGCAGCTCAACCGCGTGATTGAGCGCATCGCCAACAACGCCGACGCCCCCGCCGCCATCGTCGCGTGGCTGATCCTGCACGCGCCTACATCCCGCCAACCATGAACCGCATCAAACGCCGTGAACGCCTGCTGGTGGGCGTGCTGGTGGTCGTGATTATGGTCGCCGCGCTGGCGCTCATCCGCTCGCAACCGTGGGGACGGCTCGACCTGCGCCCCATCAAACCCAACACGACCGACTGGATTGTGTGCGTGCGCCTGAACGAAGACGCGCACGGCGACCTGATGGTTCTCAAACCCGACGGCAGTACCCTGATGCTCACCGAAGACGATTATGACGATCGCAGCCCCGACTGGTCGCCCGACGGCAAAAAGATTGCTTTCTCGTCCAATCGGCGCGATTTCGTGTATCAGATATGGACGATAGACCCTGACGGCAAAGGGCTGAGCCAACTCACGCTGGGCGGCGGGGCGAAACTCGCGCCGTTTTACGACCGCGACGGCAAAGAGATTCTACATATCGCGCAGGGGCTGGTGACCGAAATCGACAACAAGGGCGTGAACGCGCTGCAGCTCATCCCCTCCGCCTCGCAGATGATTCAAGTGCGCGAGCAGTACGGGCAGGTGGCGTTCCGCTACGCCAAGCGTCCCAACCCGAACCTCATCGCCGCCGTGCAACGCTTGGATGAAGGCGAGCAAGTGGTGCTACAAGACCTGACCGTCGCGCAGCAGCAGTTCACCCTGCCTGTCGTAATCGGCGGCGAGCAGGTGGACTTAGACTGGTCGCCCGCAAGCCAGAGCTTGGTCGTGAGCGGCGCAGGGCTGGTGGTACCGACGCCTGAGGGCGAGCGCGCCGTGGGCGGCGTCATCCGCTTCGATTTCGGCGCAACCACGCGCGAGGTGCAACCGATGCCCCTCTGGCTCTCGCCCGACAACGCCGAAGCCGCCATCGAGGTCGCCTGGTCGCCCGACGGCAGCCGCGTCGCGTTCGTGCTGTGCCAACGGCTCAAGGACGGCAAACTCAAGCGCGTCGGCTTGGCGACCGTGCCTGAAACAGGCGGCGCGCCCACGCTGATTATCGAAGGCGAAGTGTACCACCCCCACTGGTCGCCCGACGGACAGCAACTCGTGTTCGCGATGGGCGCGTTGGGCAACCGCCAAATCTACACCGTGCGCATCGACGGCACAGACCTCCAACAACGCACGCAGTCAGGCGACCACATCACCCCGCGCTGGTCGCCCGCGCGGTGAAATTTTCGGATATAATAGTTCGACGGAGGAACGGCTATGAAGAGAGCTCTCTTAACGCTGCTGTTTTTAGGGTTTGCAGCGCAGCTCTGGGCGCAGAACGCACCCAGCGCGCCCACGCTGCCTGAGAATGTCATCAAACAAGAACACGAGCAACTTACACAAGCAATCAACTCCCTCTCGAAAGGCGCGTTCGAGGAAGCCGAGAAACTGGCGCGCCCGCTGAGCATCCCCGCGACAATCCGAATCTACGGCAGCTGGGCGACCATCCCGTATGAGCTGCGCGAGACCTTCCGCCAAGCAGCACTCGAAGCCGTGCAGAACTGGAACAACGCGCTGGGCGGCGACCCGCGCATCGAGTGGACGGACGACGAACGCGCCGCCGATGTGCAGATTGTCTTCGAAGAGGATGTCGCCGAAATCGTTGCAGGGCAGTTCAAACTGCTGCACGGACGCTCGCGCCTATTTTTACCCCCTGCTCAGGGCGATAAGCGGCGCGTGCGCGCGCGGATTGCGACCTACATCCCCTACACCGAGATGCCGCAGCCGAGCCGAGCCATCGCGCACCTGGTGGGGCAGGCGGTAGGGGCTTACTTGGGGCTGGGCGAAAGCCAAAAAGACACCGACCTGATGGGACCTGTGTGGAACTCCGAAGACCTCCCCACCGCGCCCAACGCAGAAGAGGTGCAGCGCGTGCGTGCGCTCAACCAAGCGCGTATCACCCTCGTGAACTACATCGCCCAGCGCGTCGTCGTGCATATGCCCAAGCCGAAAATCAGAGTGGATGCGATGGAACACGACTTCGGCGAGACCGTGCAAGGCGCAGTGGTCAAACATACTTTCATCATCAAGAACGAGGGCGACGCGCCGTTGGAAATTAACGCCCGCCCCAGCTGCGGCTGCGTCACGCCCTACTACGACCGCGTGATCGAGCCTGGCAAAGAGGGCAAAATCGAGGCGGAACTGCGCACGGCAGGCTTCCGCGGCGCACAAATCAAGACCATCCAAGTAACCTCCAACGACCCCGACACGCCGAACCTAACCCTACGCCTGACCACCAATATCCGCACCGCCATCGAAGTGCGCCCCAGCGAGCAAATCCCCCTCGCGCTGAAGACGGGCGAGCCGACGGTGCAAGAGGTGGAGATTGTCGCCGCGACCGACGAGACGCTCGAAGTGCAAGAGGTGCGCGCGAATGTGCCTTTCGCAACCGCCAAAGCCGAGAAGATCGACAACAAGCGCACCAAAGTCATCATCACCATCAGCCCCGACGCGCCCGCAGGACGCAACACGGTGCTGGTAACGGCGCGCACGAACTCCGCCGCTCAACCCCAAGTGAACATCGCGTTGAATTACGAGAAAGGCATCATCGTCACGCCGACCACCGTGTTTTTCGGCGCCATCAACTCTGCAACGCCCCTGCCTATCGAGCGCGTGGTCACGGTCAGCCGCAGCGACAAGGGCTTCCAAGTCAAAAAGTTCGAGGTGGACGACCCCAACATCGAGGTTCGGCACGAGTCGAGCGAGGACGGCAAGCAGCACCGCTTCATCCTGCGCTACAAGGGCGGCTGGCAGGCAGGTTCGGTGCGAAAGAACCTCATCATCGAAACGGATGACCCGCAGCAACCCACGCTGCGCGTGTCGATTATGGCGAATGTGCTGGCAGTGAACCCGCAGTAATAGCCATGAACACCGATAGACTACTGGAGCGAGCGCATCAGGCGTTGGCGCAGCGCGATGTGGAGACCGTGCGTCAGTGCGCGCGCAAACTCCACATGGCGCGCCACCCTGAAGCCTACTACTACGAGGCGTCCGCTCACGAACTTGAAGGCAACATGGAGCAGGCTATTGAGGCGCTGCAACGCGGCGTGCGCGCCCGACCACGCGATATCGACCGATACAAAGACCTCATCCAACTGCTCGATCGGCTGCAACGCGACGAGGATGCTCTCCAAATCTGCGAGGAGGCTATCGAAAAATTCGAAGGCACTGACAAGTTCACCCTCTACGGGCACAAGATACACATACTCACGAGCCTCGAACGCTACACGGAAGCTCTTCAAGCCGTCGACGACGCGCTGCAACTTCCACCGCCCCAATACCGTGCAGAGTACGAGCAGATGCTGGAGCCAGTGCGCTTGGGGCTACTGGTCAAGCTCAAAGACCGCGCGGGCGCGCTCGAGTCGCTTCAACGCCTCGAACGCGCGGCGCAAGAAAACCCCGACGATCTCTACCTAATCTCCAGAATGTATGCGTCGAAAGCGTCGATTGCATACGATTTAGACGAGGATATCCCCACCGCGCGCGCCCTCGCTCAGCAAGCCCTACAGTACGACCGCGCCAACCTGACCGCAATCACTATCCTCTATGAAACGGGCGAGCCTGTAGCCGATACGGTCTATTTTTACGCCTTTCAGATAGCCAGCTTCGTACCGCAACGAGGGGACGCCGAGAAGACCGAGTTGCGCGTCTCCACCTACATAATCGCCGCGCGCAACAAAGAGGAGGCTAAGCGCATCGCCTTAGAGTACGAAAGCGATGCGCTTCCCGACGCCACCAAGATAGTGAACGAAGGCACTGTGCGCCGAGAGCCTAAGCAGAATGTGCCCGTCGGTATTGTGAGTATCCAAGAAGAGTATTACGATCCGGAGGACTTCCACGCATGAGACACTTTCAGACCCTGTTGCTGGTGGCGATAGTCGCGCTGTTCGGTTTCTTGAGCGGCGTGACGCTGATGGACGCGCGCGAGTCGCAGCGTCGCCCGCGCATCGCCGAGAGCGTCGACGCGAAGCGGTTCCGCCTGTACGATGAGCAGGGCAACCTGCGCGCGGAGCTGGGCATGCCGTTCGGCGAGCCTGCGCTGTTTCTGTATGACGCGAAGGGCAAGCCGCGCGCTTGGATTTTGCTCGACCGCGAGGGGAACGCCCGCATGATGTTCGTGGACGGCGACGACCAGCCCCAGTGGAGCGCGCCGCCCGCCGACGCCAACAAACCGTAGCCTGACATGATCCTTGGCGTCGGCGTGGACTTGGTGGAGTTGGAGCGGATTGCGCAAGCGTGCGCCCGCCACCCGCGCTTCGTGGAGCGCATCCTCACGCCCGCCGAGCGCGACTACTGCCTCGCGCGACGCTCGAACCCGACGCCGCATATCGCAGGCAGGTGGTGCGCGAAGGAGGCTGTGATGAAGGCGGTTGGACATCCCCTGCGCTGGCAGGAGGTGGAAATCTTGCCCGACGCGCACGGCAAGCCCGTGGTGCGTCTGCACGGCTCAAGCGCACACGCCGTCGGCGCAGGCGAACTGATTGTGAGCATCACGCACACACGCACACTCGCGCACGCCCTCGCCTTGTGGGTGGTGAACCGATGAAGCGAATCGCGATACTGGTGTCGGGTCCCTCGCGCGGCAGCAACATGCGCGCGATTATCGAGGCGTGCCAATCGGGGCGCATTCCCGACAGCGCGGTGGTTGCGGTGGTGGGCGCACGCGACGACGCGCCCGCGCTGGAGACCGCCCGCGCGCTCGGCGTCTCCACTGCGGTAGTCAACCCGCGCGAGTTCCCCGACGCCGACGCCTACGCCCACGCGCTGCTGTGGGTACTCCAACGCGCGCAGCCCGACCTTATCTGCCTCGCTGGCTACATGCGCTTGCTGCCCAAGCCCATCGTGGACGCCTTCCCGATGCAGGTGATGAATATCCATCCTGCGCTGCTGCCCCTGTTCGGCGGTCAGGGGATGTACGGCTTGCGCGTGCATCAAGCCGCCCTCGACAGCGGGATGAAGGTCACAGGCTGCACTGTGCATTTCGTGGACGAGCGCTACGATACGGGTCCCATCATCCTCCAGCGGTGCGCGCCCATACACGACGACGACACGCCCGAAACCTTAGCCGCGCGCCTGCTGCCGATTGAACACGAGACCTACATCGAGGCGATACGGCTGTTCGTGCAGGGCAAGCTGCGCGTGGCAGGCAATCGCGTCAGAGTGGACGAATAAAGAGATTGCGGAACTGCAACGGCGCGCCGTGCGCTTGGAGCCAAATGCGCCCCTCAGAGGGCAACGGCGCGGCGCGGTTCCAATAGTTCTCCAGCGGCGTGTCGTGAACCACCAGCGTCTCGTTGAGCCATACCGTCACGCGGTCGCCCAGCGCCAAGATACGGAAGCGGTTCCACTCGCCGACGGGTCGATCGGCGTAGGCGAGCGGCTGGCTCGGATGGCGCTCGTTGTTGTAGAGTCCCCCCGAGCCGATGGGATTGTCCCAGATTTGCACTTGGGGCGTGTCGCGCAGGTAGATACCGCTGTCGCCGCCGCGCTCGATGCGCCACTCCAGCCACAGTTCGAAGTCGCCGTAGGCGCGCTCGGTAATCAGGTGTACGCCTTTGCCGTCGAAGTGCAGCACGCCGTCGGCGGCGCGCCAGTGCGTTAGATACTTCTGGTTCGCCTGCGCTTGGGCGCGTCGGCGTTCTGCCTCGCTCATAGCGGCTTGGTCGGGCGGGTCGGCGTACCAGCTGTTCCAGCCGCTCAGGTCGCGCCCGTTGAAGAGCGCGATGAACCCATCGGGCGGCTGGTTCGGCAGGCGCGGCGCGTCGACCTCGCGAACGCGCAGGTTGCGGAACTCCACGCGCCCGTTGTGCTGGATGAACCCGATATGCCCCGACTCGCGCAGGAAGCCCGGACGCGCACGCAGCTGCTCGCGGTCGGTAATCGTGTTGAGGTTCGCCTCCACAATCGTCTCGCCGTTCAGCACGACCTGCACCTGTCGCCCGACGCATCGGATGCGCATCGTGTTCCACGCGCCGGCAGGCTTCACCGCGCTTTTACGAGCAGGGTACAGCCCATAGATTGCGCCGCAGATGGAGCGCGGGTCGGACGGATGGTGCGCGGCGTCGTCCAAGATTTGGATTTCCATGCCGTAGCGCGAGGCTTGGAAGCCCATCGGGGCGCGGAGGGCAATCCCGTTATTCGCGCCTGCGCTCAGGCGGAACTCCACCTGCAGTTCGAAGTCGCGGTAGACGCGCTTGGACATCAGTCGCCCGCGTCCGTCGCCGTCGAAGATGAGCGTATCGTTCTCGACAGTGTAGGTCGGCGCGCCGTCGCGTTGCCATTCCGAGTCGGTGAAGGGCAGGGTGCGCCATTCGTCCGCGCGTGCGCACCCCACGAGTCCCCACATCCCGGCAACGCCTATCGCCAGCAGCCGCGTCGCGAGGCGCATCATGTTCCCTGCACAAGCGTCTCGAACTGCTCGATGTCGCGTCGGATGGCGTCGAACGCGCCGCGCCAGAAGTGGGGCGTGCGCAGGTCGAAGCCGAACTCCGCCGCGAGCGTCGGGGCGTCCGCCATCCCCGTGCGCGAGAGCAGGTCGTCGTAGCGAGCGCGGAAGCCGTCAGGGTCGTCCAAGTAGAGCGCGTACAACCCCAGCCCGAACAGCAAGCCGAACATGTAGGGGTAGTTGTAGAACGCGCTGCCGTAATAGTGGGGTTTCGCCGCCCACATGTAGGGGTGCAGGGCGTTCTCGTCCAGCCCGTCGCCGTAAGTTTGGAGTTGCGCGTCGCGCATAATCTCGCACAGCTCGCGCGCGCTGAGCTCCCGCGCGTTCCGCTGTTCGAAGACCGCCTTTTCGAACAGGTATCGGCTGGTGATGTCCACCACCACTTGGCATGCGCCCTGTAGCGAGGCTTCGAGGATGGCGATTTGCGCGTCGCGGTCGGCGTCGCGCAGCGCGGCTTGGCGGATAATCGTCTCGCAGAAGATGCTGGCGGTCTCGGCGAGCGTCATGGGCGTTTGGCGTTGCAGGAAGGTGCGCTCGGCGAGGCAGAGGTTGTGATAGGCGTGTCCGAGCTCGTGCGCGAGGGTACTCATGCCGCCGAAGGCGGGCTTGTAGTTGGTGAGGATGCGCGATTCGTCGCGGCGCAGCCGCATGCAGAACGCGCCGTCGCGCTTGCCCGACTGGGGCGGCGCGTCGATCCAGTTTTCCTCGAACGCGCGGCGGGCGAACGCGCTCATCTTCTGCGAGTAGGTCGCGAACTGCTCGATGATGAACTGCGCCGCCTCATCGTATTCCCAGCGCTTGGGTTCCTTGCCGACGGGCGCGAAGAGGTCGTACCACGCGCACCGCTCGACGCCGAGCAGGCGCGCTTTGGCGTGCAGGTAGCGTCGAAAGTCAGGGAACGCCTCGTAGGCGGCGTCGAGCATCGCGTTCAGGGTGGCTTCGTCGATCGCGCTGCGGAACAGCGCGGCGTGGAGCGGGCTATCCCAGCCGCGCTTGCGCGCCAGCAGGTTCGTCTCGCCCTTGATGGCGTTCAGCGCGCTGGCGATGGGCATCGCGTGCTGCTCCCATGCTTGCAGCTCCGCCTCGTAGCCTGCGCGGCGCACATCGCGGTCGGCGTCGTAGGCGAGATTGCGCACCATGCTCATCGTGAGCGTCTGCTTCTCACCCTTGATGGCGACTTCCACCTGAATCTGTGAGGTAAGGTTGCCGTACAGTTTGCTCCAGGCGTTGCCGCCCGTGAGTTGCATCTCGGCGGCGAGCGATTCTTCGGCGGGCGACATCATATGCTCGGCGGCGATTCGGGCGCGGCGCAGCCAGTAGGCGTGTTGACGCGCCTGCTCCGAACGCTCAATCATCGCCTCCACCTCTTGCGACCCTGCCCACGCCGTGAGGCGCGTGCCGAGCTTCGACAGGCGCACCGATTGACGCTCCAACTCGCTGAGCCGCGCTTGGGCGTACTCGTCGCGCGAGTCGACCGACACGAACGCATACACATACGCGCTCAGAGTCCACGCTTGGTCGTTCAGCGCATTGTAGGCGGGTAGCACGCGCTCCAGCACGCCTGCTGCAAGGTCAGCGTTCAAAGGCGTCGGCGTGCGGTCGATCTGCATTTCGTCGAACAAGCCTTCCAGCTCCTCAAGGGCGCGAACCAGACTCCGAAAATCGCGCTCATATTCGGGCGAGTCCAGCCCTGCGTAGACCACGCTCATATCCCAGCGGGGTAGCTCCGTTTTCATAACAAAGAGGATTGTACCTGCTCTCCATCGGCAACTCGAAGCGAAGGAAGCGAAATGCGCTCGCCCCCGACCCCGTTGCCTACTGCGCGGGAGAGGGGTCTACCTGCGCGGAGTTTGGGCGCGCCGCGACGCCCACTTCCCTTGCTCACTGCGCGGGAGCGGAGCTGGTGTTTCAATCCCTCACAGGTAGGCTACAAACTGGATGTCTACACCCCTGAGGCTGTTCGAAAAGTCGCCTGTTGTATGGGAAACCCCCTCCTGCAGGTTCCCCCTTGAAAAGGGGGAACCGATTTTTCTCAGTTGGTTCCCCCTGCTTGCAGGGGGAACCTAAAGGAGGGGGTACCTACACCTACTTGGCTATTGCCATAGGGGCGCACCTGCGTTCCATGAATAGGCATTCTGCCCAAACGATTTTCCGAACACCCTCTACACCCCTTGACAAACCTGTCAACCATGTTTCAATCCCTCACAGATAGGCTACAAACTTTCTCTGGAACCCAAGCACCTTCTACCGCGCGCTCCGGTTTCAATCCCTCACAGGTAGGCTACAAACGAACCGCCGTCGCATACGAACTCCACACTGACGAGGTTTCAATCCCTCACAGGTAGGCTACAAACGAAACGCTCGCGAGAGACGTCGCCACAATACTAATGTTTCAATCCCTCCCAGGTAGGCTACAAACTTGTCAAACTCTGATGACCTGCGTTGCTTGTCAGCAGTTTCAATCCCTCACAGGTAGGCTACAAACGCAGGTACTCCACAATCGCCTCTTTCGCTTTGCC